>DATDQC010000089.1:0-5982 GCA_035292455.1 Thermoplasmatota archaeon | reverse complement strand
AGCAGGGCGCCGCCGCGCCACATCTTCTTTCCAACCAAGAAGACGGCGAGGCTGGCCAGGAGGGGGAGGCCGACGATGCCCAGAGCGGTCCAGAGGTCGGGCCCGGCGAGCCGGGGAAGGGCCTCGAGGGCGTGGGCGCCGGTCTCGGACTGCAGGACGACGGAGGGAAGGTTCGCCATGGTTTACCACCTCAGCATGGAGCTCTTCGTGACGTCCACGGTGCGGATGTGGCGGTACAGGTGGATGAGGATGGCAAGCCCCACGGCGGCCTCGGCGGCGGCGAGCGCGATGCTGAAGAGGGTGAAGGCGAGGCCGTCGGCGTTGCCGTGGTGGTTGGCGAAGGCGACGAAGTTGACGTTGGCGGCGTTGAGGATGAGTTCCACCGAGACGAGGATGCGAAGGGCGCTGCGGTTCAGCATGAGGCCGAAGACGCCGAGCGAGAAGAGGGCCGCGGCGAGCGTTGCGGACCAGAACACGGGGATCATGCCTTCTCCTCCGGGAAATGGGTGGCGACGGCGCTGGCGGCCTCGGACTGGGCCGCCATGGTGGCGTCGATGGCGGGGTAGTTCTCCCTGTCCGGCCTGCCCGTGAGCGGGCGGGCGATGACGAGGGCGCCGATCATGGCGGCGGTGAGGAGGACGCCAAGGACCTCGAGGGCGATGACGTGCTTGTCGAAGAGGCCGAAGACGATGGGGTCGAGCCCGGGTGGAGTGGCCTCGCCGGCGCCGTCCCAGGCGTCGGTCTCGCGGATGGTGCTGTCCATGACCCAGAAGATGGCGGCGGCCACCAGGAACGCGCCAAGGAGCTGCGTGCGGCGCTGCATCACACGGCCTCCAGTTCCCCGTTATGGGCCGCAAGCGGCCCGGAAGGTCCCCAAGCACTTCGCGCTCGCTGAGACGGAGCTGCTCCCACTAGAGCACCTCCGTCTCGTCGCCCACGACGAACATGACGGCGAAGACGAAGAGGGTCAGGATGCCGCCGACGTAGACCAGGATCTGGATGACCCCGAGGAGGGGCGAGCCGAGGAGGATGAAGAGCGCCGCGACCCCCAGCAGCGCCGCGCCCAGAAGCATGACGCTGTGGAAGGTGCGGCGCGCCAGCGCGGAGGCGAGGCCGGAGCCGAGGATGATGGCCGCGATGAGGGAGAAGGCGACGGTCTCGCCGGTGCCGGTCACTTGAACGGCCCCCTTCCAAGTGCGTGCTCGTTCTGGCTCAGGCGGTCGGGCTTGTAGTCGAAGTCCCGCACGTAGGCGGCAGTCTCGTACTCCTTGCCCATCCGGATGGAGTCGGTCGGGCAGGCCTCCTCGCACAGGCTGCAGTACATGCACTTCGAGATCTCCACGGCGGGGAACTTCTTCCTCTTGTTCTGGGGGACGTCGAAGCCGGGGTCGTAGTCCACCATGTAGCAGGAGCCGTTGGGGCAGGCCTGGGCGCACAGGGTGCAGCCGATGCAGGTCTCGAGCTTGAGGTAGATGCGGCCGCGGAAGCGGTCGGCGACCGGGCGCTTCTCCTCCGGGTACTGCACCGTCACGGGCGCCCGCAGGAAGTTCTGCATGGTGACCCCCATGCCCTGCAGGATGGCGACCAAGGGGATGCGCGCCATCAGCCGAGCACCCCCATGCGGACCGCCACGGCGGTGCCGACGAAGTTGAGGATGGAAAGCGGCAGGAGGACCTTCCACGCCACGTTGAGGTACTGGTCCACCCGGACCCGGGGCAGGGTGACCCAGAGCCAGAACACCACGAAGCTCACCGCGAGCGACTTGGCGGCGAACCAGAAGACCGGGGTCGCGGGGCCGAGGAACGTGCCGAGGAACGGCAGCAGGGAGACGAAGGGGGCCTGCCAGCCGCCGAGGTAGAGCATGGTGCTCATGGCGCCGATGAAGAAGACGTTGGAGAAGATGACGACGAAGAACATCCCGAAGCGCATCCCGGAGTACTCGGTGACGAAGCCCGCGACCAGCTCTGACTCCGACTCGGCGAGGTCGGTGGGGACGAGGCCCGCCTTGGCAAGGGCGGTGATGAAGAAGATGACGAAGCCGAGGATCTGCGGCAGGATGAACCACAGCCCGGCTTGGCTCCGCACGATGTCGTTGGTGTCGAGGGAGCCGGTGATCAGGAGCACCGCCGCCACGGAGAACAACAGCGGAATCTCGTAGGAGACGTCGAGCGCGGCGGCGCGCACCCCGCCGTAGAGGCTGTACTTGTTGTTGCTGCCCCAGCCCGCCATGATCTCGGCGAGCGGCGCCACGGCCCCCATCGCAAGGAGCAGGAGGACGCCGGTGCCGGCGTTGGAGAAGAGGACGTGCTCCGACCACGGCAGGGGGGCCCACGCCATCACGGTGAAGACGACGGCGACGTAGAGCGCCGCCGTCCAGGCGAAGCGGTCCGCCTTGGCGGGGCGGATGTCCTCCTTGGTGATGAGCTTCATGCCGTCGGCGAGGAACTGCAGGACGCCGCCGGGGCCGACCCGGTTGGGGCCGTAGCGGCGGCCCATCCGGCCAAAGATGCGGCGGAATGCGAAGGTGAAGATGCCGCCCGTCGAGAGGACGACGGTGAACAGGAGGACGGCGCCGATGACGGAGGCGACGGTGAGGTCGAACCAGCCGGGGGCGTCCCACCCAAGGCGCTTGAGGATGTCGTCGACGAAGGAAGTCAGGAGTCCCATGGCATCACCTCAGCGGTCCACGTCCCCCAGCACGATGTCGATCGATCCCAGTGTCGCGACGAGGTCGGCGATCTTCTGCCCGCGCGCCATGATGGGGAGGGCTTGCAGGTTGGCGAAACTGGGGGCCCGCACGTGGACGCGGACGGGGTTCTGCTTGCCGTCGCCGATGACGTGGCAGCCGTACTCCCCCTTGGGGTGCTCGATGCGGGCGTAGGCCTCCCCCTTGGGCTTGACGCGGAGGATCTTGCCGCCCGCGTAGTCGGGGTGGAAGTGGAGGCCGTCGAGCCCCTTGCCTTCGAGGCGGGCGACGACCTGGTTGAGGATGTGGACCGATTCCCGCATCTCGGCCCACCGGAGCTGGAGGCGGCCGTAGCAGTCCGACTCGTTCACGGTGGGGACCGTGAAGTTCAGGCTCTTGTAGACCGAGTAGGGGGCCGACTTCCGGAGGTCGTGGGCGACACCGGTGGCGCGCAGCATCGGGCCGGTGATGCCCCAGTCGAGTGCTTGGTCGCGCGTGAGGGGGCCGGTGCCTTTGAGGCGGCCGACGATGATGTCGTTCTTCTTGAGGAGCCGCTCGTACTCCGCGATGTTGCGGGGCATCTCGGCGAGGAACGCCTTGACGCGGGGCAGGTAGGTGGGGTCCTCGGGGAGGTCGTACTTCACGCCGCCGAAGCGGAAGTAGTTGAAGGTGAGGCGGGCGCCGCACAGCTCCTCGAGGAAGTTGAGGACCGACTCGCGCTCGCGCAGGGCGTAGAAGAGGGGGCTGATGGCCCCCAGGTCGAGCATGAAGGTCCCCATCCAGAAGAGGTGGTTGCAGAGGCGCGACATCTCGGCGGCGAAGACCCGCAGGTGCTCGGCGCGCTCGGAGACCACCTGCTCGTCGGGGCCCCCGAGGAGGTGCTCCACGGCGAGGACGTAGCCGTGGTTGTTGTGCATGGCGCTGACGTAGTCCATGCGGTCGGTGAGCGGGATGAACTTGATCCAGTGCATCCCCTCGGCGATCTTCTCGGACCCGCGGTGGAGGTAGCCAACGACCGGTTCGACGTCCACCACGATCTCGCCGTCGAGGAGGAGCTTGAGCCGGAGGACGCCGTGGGTGGAGGGGTGCTGGGGACCCATGTTGAGGGTCATGAGCTGCGACGTCGGGGCGCGGCCGTCGGGGAGGCGGGGGTTGGCGAAGTCGACGCGGGCCATTACCAGGCACCCTCCTCGGGGCTCTTCACGACCACGTCCTCGCCTTCGCGGAGCGCCACGTACTGCTCGGCTTCCTTGTAGTCCTTCCTTCCCGGGTGGCCGGTCCATCCCTCGGGGAGGAACATGCGGCGAAGGTCGGGGTGGCCCTCGAAGCGGATGCCGAAGAGGTCCCATGTCTCGCGCTCCTGCCAGTCGGCGGCGGGGAAGAGGTCCACCAGGCTGGGGCATATCGCATCGGCCGGTTTGCCGTCGACGATCTTTGGCATCACTACGCGGAGGCGGAACTCGCGGAACTCCGACGGCCGCTCGGCGAGGGCGACGAAGGCGTAGAGGACGCCAAGGTGGTCGCCCCGGTCGTAGCCGGAGAGGAGGGAAAGGAGGGGGTAGCCCATCGTCTTCACCCGGCGCGCCGCGGTGAAGAGCTCGTCGCCGGGGACGGTGAGCACCCCTACACCGTCTTCCAGCACGGCGTACGTCGCACCCGGAGTTTCCGCGGCGAGTGCCGCGTAGTCGCCGCTTGGCTTGGGCGCAGGCGAAGGGGCGGGCGCGGCGGGCGCAGGGGGCACTGGGAGCGGCGCCGCAGCAACCGCCGCCGGCTTGGGGGCAGGGGGCGCTGCGGGCTTGGTTGCCTTTGCGGCGGGTTTCGCGCTGTCCGCCATCAGAATCCAAGCTCCAAGGTGTGGTTCTGGTCGCGGATCTTGGCCTGGAGCTTCTGCAGGCCGTCGAGGAGCGCCTCGGGGCGGGGCGGGCAGCCCGGGATGTAGACGTCCACGGGGATGATCTTGTCCACACCCTTCACGACGAAGTAGGACTCCTGGTAGGGGCCGCCGTTGGTGGCGCAAGCGCCCATCGCGATGACGTACTTGGGGTCCGCCATCTGGTCGTAGAGGTTCTTGATGCGCGGCGCCATCTTCTTGGTCACCGTGCCGGGGACGATGATGAGGTCGCACTGGCGCGGGCTGGCGCGCGACACCTCGGACCCGAAGCGCGCCATGTCGAACGTGGAGCCTTGGGTGCCGATCATCTCGATGGCGCAGCAGGCGAGGCCGAACGTGAAGGGCCAGAGCGAGTTGGAGCGTCCCCAGTTGAAGAGTTTCGAGGCGACGGTGACCAGGATGCCCTCCTTCTGCTCCTCGACGACAATGGGGATGCGCGCGTCGGCGGCTTCCGGGCGGTAGTCGGGAACGGCCGGCGCGGGCGCTGCCGCGACGGGAACCGTAGCCGCCGTCGCGGTCATTCGAGCCACCTCGTGCCCCGCCGGCGTGCGCCTGCGGGTCCGGCGTCCCTGCGGGCCGCCTGCCCGAACGGCCGCTTCGCGGTCATTCGAGCGTCCTCCAGTTCAGGAGCTTCTTGCGGAGTTCGTAGACGTAGCCGACCAGGATGAGCCCGACGAAGACCGCGAAGGCAAGGATGACGCCGGAGGTCACGAGCGACTCGTCCTTGAACCGCAGAGCGAAGGGGATGAGGAACATCGCCTCGACGTCGAAGATGAGGAACGTCAGGACGTACATGTAGTACTGGACGTCGATGGGGCCGCGCGCCCCAGGGGTCGCCTTCTCGCCGCATTCGTACGAAGTGAGCTTGTTCACCGTGCCGCGCTTGGGGCCAAGGAACTTGTTCCCGACCAGGGTGACGAAGACCAGGAGAAACGCGACCGCCGCGAGGACCGCCATCGGCAGGTAGTCGAGCGCCTCGTTGGCGATATTTAAGCCCCCGTGATGGCGCCGAAGAAGGGCGCCGATATAGGCGTTCCCATGAATCCTCCACGCGAACGAGAGGTTATGGGAGGCGACGGGGTCGCCGCGGCGTGGCGAGCGACCTGGCAGCGTGGCTTCGCGCGCGCATCCGAAGCGAGGGGCCCATCTCGTTTCGCGAGTGGATGGAGGAGTGCCTGTACCACCCCAAGTACGGTTACTACATGCGTCCCGGCCGCAAGACCGGACCCGGCACGGACGCCGACTTCGTGACGCCGCCGACGTTGCACCCCTTTTTCGGGCGGGCGGTGGCGCGACAACTCGTGCTCGAGTGGGAACGCCTGGGTCGCCCAGCCGCTTTCGAAGTAGCGGAGTACGGCGGAGGCGAAGGGGACCTTTGCGCAAACGCGTTGGCGGAGTTGGACCA
>DATDQC010000088.1:0-8452 GCA_035292455.1 Thermoplasmatota archaeon | reverse complement strand
CCAGACCACGTCCATGATGCGGCAGACCACCGCGGCGAGGTCGGGCTCGGGCCTTCCGAGCATCGCCGACGACTTCTTGGCGATCTCCGGCAGGATCTCGGAGACCAGCTTGAACTTCTCCGACACCTTGGCGCGCTTCGCCTTCTTGGTGAGGTGCCGGCCCAGCATGCGCGCCGCCTCCTGCAGCGCCAGCTTGACCTCCTTCTGGATCTCGTCCACCGGGGCCACCGCCTCCTTGGCCTCCGAGGTGAACGGCACCTTGGTGGAGGCGACGTGGACCGTGACGATGGCGGGCCCGACGGGCATGCCACTGCCGCCGCGCTGCTCGAGGCCGTAGCGGCGCCAGTCCACGTCCTGCACGGCGACGGTGGAGACGCAGCCGCCGCCCTGGTAGAGGAGGGGGACGCGGTTGGCGAAGCGGAGGATGCGCACCTGCTCCTCGGCGGGGAGCGTGCCCCCGTAGACGATGCCGACCTCCACCTGCACCGGGTGGCCGCTCCACACCGAGGGCGGCCGGGTGACGGTGGCGATGAACTCGGGGCTGACGTCCTCGGTCTCCTTCTTGAGGCCGCGGCGCACCAGCTGCTCGCCGATGGGGGAGAGGCAGTCGGTCGGGGGAGCCATGACCTTGACCTTGGGGAACGTCTCGTGGAGCCGCCGCGCCTCCTCGCGCGTCAGGTCCTTGGGCGACACGTTCTCCAGGCCCGCCGCCTCAAGGATGCGCCGGGCGGTGTCCGGTCCGACGCTGGAGAACTCCTCGGTGAGGAACGTGGAGAGCTTGCGCTGCACCGACGCCTTCGCCATCGCCAGGATGGTGCCGAGCTCGACGCCGTAGGGGTGGGGCTTGATCTCGCGCGTCTTGGGGGGCACCTCGTCGCTCGCCCGCTCGAAGACGGTCTTCGCCCCGGTGGGGTCGGTGAAGGTGATGCGGGCGTGCGGGTTGACGATGCTGGTGCCACGGAGGAACTCGAAGGCGGACTGGCGGCCGCCCTGGAACTTGGCCTTGATCTGCACCTCGACCCGGGTGCCGTGCTCCTTGTCCCAGTGCTGCGCCTCGGTCTTGAAGATCTCCGGGGCGTTCTTCTTGGTGTCGAGCCCGAGCTCCATGCGGACCGCCGGGTGGCCGGCGCCGATCTTGGAGGTGACCACGGCGTGGTGGCCGGTGGTGAGCTGGCCGTAGAGGACGACGGCGGAGATGCCAATACCCTGCTGGCCGCGGCTCTGGCGGATGGCGTGGAAGCGGCTGCCGTAGAGCAGGCGGGCGAAGATGTTGGGGAGTTGGGCCCGCACGATGCCCGGCCCGTTGTCCTCGACGATGATGCGCAGTTCCTCCGCGTGGTTGGTCTTCTCCAGGATGACCTGGACGTCGGGGAGGATGCCGGCCTCCTCGCAGGCGTCGAGGGCGTTGTCCACCGCCTCCTTCACCGCGGTGACGAGCGCCTTGGTGGGGCTGTCGAAGCCGAGGATCTGCCGGTTGCGCTCGAAGAACTCGGCGACCGAGATCTCTTTCTGGCCGAGGGCGAGGGTCTCGGCGATGGGCCGCGCCGCCTTGGGGGCCTTCACGGCCTTCGGCTCCGCGGCGGGGGCGGCCTGGGCGCGGCTCGCCGTCACGCGAGGGCCTCCTGGTGCATCCAACCGATTCAGACCGAGCACGCTACAAATCCCTTCCGAGTGGAGGCGGCGTGGACGCCCACTGCCCCCAATGCGCCGACTACGAGCTCCGGGCCATGGGACGCGACCCCGCATCCCCGGTCCCCGACGACCTCAAGCCGTGCGACGGCTACGCCATGTCGGACCGCTTCCGTGCCTGGCTGGTGGAGCGGATGGGGGCCGACGTGCGGGCCCAGGTCGGCGCCTCCGGCCTCGGCCGCATGGCCCTCGTGAAGGGGACTGGGAAGGGGAAGGCCGGCTTCGTCCACCCGCGAGCCCGCAAGGTCCGTCAGACCAAGCGTAGGAGGACGTAGGCGAGGAGGGCGCCCGCCGCCACGGCGGCGAGGATGTCCACGATGCGGCGCCGGTCAAGTCCCGACAGAAGGGAAACGGAGCGCTTGGTCCGGGGCTGGGCGGTGTCGCCGCCGGCGTGAAGGATGCTGCTGTCCTCGGCGGCGAGCTCCCCCCTCGGACCCTCGATGTCGTCGGGCGACACTGGGGCGGGCGCCCGGCGCTCGATGCGGGTCCCAAGCCAGCCGAAGCCGCCTCCCGGGCGCGGGCCGTCGCTCGCGGCCGGCTGCGGCGCCCGCGGGGGCGGCGGGGCGGCGGCCTTCCTCTCGAGGTCCGCCATGAGGTCGTCCACATCCGAGGGCGCCACGGCGGACGTCCCCTCGGGGCGGGCGCGTCCGCTCGCCGGCCAGGGGTGCTCGTCGAGTTCGGAGCGGTCCATGCCAGCGGTGCCCTGCGGTCCGGGCCACAGCCCGCGCGAGGTGTCGGGGAGGGGGAAGCTCGGGCCGCCCGCCTTGAGGGAGCCGTCGAGGAGGACGACGCCGTTGAGGACCGCCTGGCGGCGGAACTCGGGGCCGAACTCGGGGGAGGCGAGGACCGGCGTCGCCCCCACGTCCTTGGCGATGCGTCGGATGGAGCCCATCTCGGTGGGGTCCATGCCGCCGGCGTCGCCGAAGGAGACGACGAGGGCGCCAAGCTGCCCCTCGGCCACCACGGGGAGGTTGTAGACGTTCCCGGAGGCGCCGCGCACCTTGACGTTCTCGCGCACCTCGTAGCCCTTGGCGCGGTAGTGCTCCACCACGCGGGCCTTGAAGTCGCCTCCCTCCTGGAGCACGTCCTTGCAGGGGGCCGGGGGTATGAGGGTTTGTCGGATTGGCGTCGCAAGGGACCGGCCCGCCACCCCGGTCGGCGCTCCCAAAGCCCTTTCCCCCCTTTCGAAGATTCGGCCCGTCATGCGCTCCAGCCGTGCTCCGGCGTCGGCGACCCGGACGCGTCAGGTCCTCCTGGCATTGGCACTTCTCCTGGTAGGCTCCGGGATTCTCATTGCGCTGGTGGTCGGCGGCACACCGAAATCCTGCCGCGCTGGCGACGGACCCGATGTCCTGGGGACGTGCCCGAACGTCCCGCCCGGCCTGCTCTTCGGCCTCGTGCCCGCGGCCTTGGCCATCCCGGCAGCGGCCCTCTCCCGCGTCATGGGTCGCGAGGTGCGTCCTGGCGGATGGGATGGCTGGCTGGCCGGGCTCGTGTTTTTGGCCCCCCTGGTTGTCATTTCAGGCGTCGGAGCTTGGGCGTACGCTGGCGCCGACGAATCACGAATCCGGGCGGAGGATGCGCGCTGCGAAGCGGACCCCAATTGGGCGTGCGGATTCATGGCCGGACTGGGTGAAGGGACCTTCGCCGCCATCTTCGCCATCTCCTTTTTCGTCTTGCTGCTGGCCTCCTCCATTCTGGCCTTCATGCATTGGAGGAGGCGCCGGGCCGTCCGCGTCCGCGACCTTCAGTCTTAAGGCCGAGGCCCCGGTCGCAATCCGTCCGCATGTCCGGCGAGTGGGACCTGGAGGCCATCACCAGGAAGTGGCAGAAGCGTTGGTGGGACGCCAAGGTCCACCACGCGGAGCGGCCGCGCGACGCCCCGGTCGGCCCCGCCGCGCCGGGGGCCCGCAAGCCGACCTACTTCGTCCACTTCGCCTACCCGGGCATCTCCGGCTTCCTCCACGTCGGGCACATGCGGGGCTTCACCTACAGCGACGTCTTCGCGCGCTACAAGCGGATGACCGGCCACCACGTCCTCTTCCCGGCCGGCTTCCACGCCTCCGGCATCCCCGCGGTGGCGTTCGCCGCCGAGGTGAAGCGCGGCGAGAAGACCGAGTACCTCCGGCAGAACGGCTACGACGGCCCGCTCGAGGCCTTGGGCGACCCCAAGGCGGTGGTGGACTACTTCGCCCACGTCTACACCAACGACTACTGGAAGGCGTTCGGTTTCCTCATCGACGAGCGCCGCAACTGCACCACCATCGACCCGGGGTACATGCGGTTCATCCAATGGCAGTTTAGGCGCCTCAAAGAGAAGGGCTACCTCATCGAGAAGCCGCACTACGCCCCGTTCTGCCCCGTCGCCGGCCCCGTCGCGGTGGACAAGTCGGAGACCGACATCAAGCAGGGCGGCTCGGCGGAGGTCCTCGAGTACGTCGTCCTCAAGTTCACGCTCCCTCCCGGCACCGTCCACGAGGAGCGCGTCGTGCTGCCCTGCGCCACGCTGCGGCCGGAGACGGTCTTCGGCGCCACCAACGTCTGGGTCCACCCCACCGAGGAGTACCACCTGGTGCGGGTGTGGGAGGACGGCCGCACCGGGGACCGCGACCCCTCCGAGGTGTGGTGCGTCTCGGCGCAGGGGCGGCGGAAGCTTGAGTGGCAGTTCGAGCGCGCGCATCCCCTCGGCATCAAGGTCCTCGCCAAGGACCTCATCGGCGAGAACGCCAAGGCCTCCGTGACCGGCGCCGAGGTCCCCGTCGTGGGCGGCTCGTTCGTGGACCCCCTGGTGGGCACCGGCGTGGTGATGTCGGTCCCCGGCCACGCCCCCTTCGACTACGCCGCCTACCGCGACGCCGGGCTCCTTGCGCGGCTCGGCACGCCGCCGCAGATCGTGGACGTCGAGGGCTACCGCGACCTCCCGTCCAAGGTCGGCTGCGACAAGCACGGCGTCAAGGACCAGGGGGACCGCGTCAAGCTCGAGGCCGCGACGGTCGAGGTCTACGCGGACGAGTTCAACAAGGGCGTCCTCAACGCCCGCTGCGGCCCCTACGCTGGCAAGCGCATCAAGGCCGTGAAGGACCAGGTCAAGGCCGACTTCCTGCAGGCCGGCCACGCCCGCGTCCTGCGGCAGTTCTCGGAGACCGTCATCTCGCGCGCCGGCGAGGTGGTGGACATCAAGCGCATCCCCGACCAGGACTTCATCCACTACGCCGACAAGCCGTGGACCGAGAAGGCGAAGGCGCACGCCGCCTCGATGGCGGTCTTCCCGCAGAAGTACAAGGATGAGCTCCCCAACGTCCTCGACTGGTTTGGGGACCGCGCCTGCGTCCGGCGCGGGGCGTGGCTGGGGACCGAGTTCCCGTTCAAGCCGGGCTGGATCGTCGAGCCCATCGCCGACTCCACGTTCTACCCCTGGTTCTACGTCGTGCAGCGCTACCTCAAATCGGCGTGGAACCCCGACCCGCCGGGGGGCGGCCTCCAGCTCGAGGAGCTTGGCGACGACTTCTTCGACTACGTGTTCAACGGCAAGGGCAAGCCGAAGCGTCCGCTCTGGGACGAGGTCCGCCGTGACGTCCTGTGGTGGGGCCCGGTGGACCTCAACCTAGGGGGGAAGGAGCACCAGACCGTGCACTTCCCGGTCTACGTCATGACCATGGTGGGACTCATGGAGGACCCGCGCCTGTGGCCCCGGGGGCTCTTCGTCAACTGGTGGGTGACGCAGAAAGCGGGCGCCAAGATCTCCAAGTCCAAGGGGGGCGCGGAGCCCATCCCGGGTGCTGCCAAGCGCTACGGGGTGGACGCCATGCGGCTCTACTACGCCCACGTCGGCAGCCCGCACGTGGACATCGAGTGGGATCCCGACGTCGTCTTCGACTACCGCCGCCACGTCGAGCGCATCGCCCGCCTCACCGACGAGTCCCTGGCCGCATCGGGCGGGGCGGGGCCGATGGACGGCTGGCTTCAGGCCGCGGTGGCGCGCACGCTGAGGGCCGCCCGCGCGGCCTACGAGGCCCACGACCTGCGGGCGGCCGCCAACGAACTGGTCTTCGGCGTCCCCGAACTGCTGCGCTGGTACGCCCGGCGGGGCGGCGCCCACCGCGCGCTCCTTTCCCGCATCCTCCAGGACTGGGCCAAGGCGCTCTCCCCCCTGGTGCCCCACCTCGCCGAGGAGATGCACGCGCGCGCCGGGGGAACGGGGCTGGTGGCGACGGCCGCCTTCCCGGAACCCGTGGCCCCCGACGAGGCCGCCCTTGCCGCCGAGGAGTACCTCCGGGCCGTCCTCGACGACGTCCTCACGGTCCGC
Source organism: Thermoplasmatota archaeon (assembly GCA_035292455.1). Lineage (GTDB taxonomy): Archaea > Thermoplasmatota > E2 > JACPAO01 > JAHFTW01 > DATDQC01. Next base: position 2,457 of record DATDQC010000088.1, on the reverse strand, counting down.
AAGCTCGCTGGCGTGGCGTCCCCCACCTCGCTCACCCTCTACACCACGCCGGCCTGGAAGCGCGACCTCCTGCGGATGGCGCTCGCGATGGCCCGGGAGGCGGGCGGGCGGCTCCCCGTGGGCGACTTCATGAAGCGCGCCATGGCCGACCCTGCGGTGCGGGCCCGGGCGAAGGAGGCGCAGGCGTTCACCGGCAAGCTCGCCGGCCGCGTCAACGAGATGAGCCCAGCCGAGCGCGCCTTCGTGGAGGCCGGCTCCGACGAGACCGCGGTGTTGCGCGGCGCCGCGCCGTTCCTCGCCGCCGAACTCGGCATCCCCGACGTCCGCGTCCATGCCGCCGACGACCCCGGCGCCCCCGAGCACGCCAAGAGGAACGTGGCGGCTCCGCTCAAGCCCGGCATCGCCCTCGCTTGAGGAGTTAGGGTGGCCCCCCTCTCCTTGCTCCACCCGAATTTGAGGGGCGGTCGGCGTCGCCCCGCTTCCTATGCGCTACGTACAATCCTGCCATAAAGTACTGAACCTGGTTTAGCCAACGTTGTATGGGGTTGTTTCCAATTCTCTTTAAATACAAGGTGCGACTAGGAAAGGGGGCTGGTGAAAAATGAGCAACGGTGACCTCCTGACGGAGACCCAAGACTACCTCTACTGGTAGCCTCGACACGAAACAGGCCTTCGTTTCCCATCCTATCCATGGGGCGGCCGAACCGCCCCGCCGCTTTTTTCGGACGAATCCGCGACCTTGGCAGGGTCCAGGGGACGCTTTCCGAGCATCTTCGAATAGTACCCTCCCGGGAAGCCCCGCAGGCTGCGGTTGAAGCGCCGGACCGCCTCGGCGTCGCCGATGCGGGCCCGCCGCTCGCCGCGCTCGAAGCGGAACCACGAGACGAAGAACCCGACGAGGTGGAGGCCGCCGAGGGCGTAGAGCCCCCAGACGAAGGGGGACCACGAAAGCCAGTCCAGGTCGGCCACGCGGCGAGAGCCCGGCCGCCGGATTTATAGGGCCACCCCATCCGCGCCACCGAGAGCAGGATGGACGACACGGCGCCCGCCCCGATGAACCCCTACGAGATGGCCCTCGTCCAGCTCCGCCACGTCGCCAAGCGCATGAAGCTGGACCCCAACATCCACGAGGTCCTCAAGGTCCCCATGCGCAGCCTTGAGGTCTCGGTGCCGGTCCGCATGGACAACGGCACCATCCGCGTCTTCACCGGCTGGCGCGTCCAGCACTCCATGGCGCGCGGCCCCGCCAAGGGAGGCGTGCGCTTCCACCAGAACGTCTCCCTCGACGAGGTCAAGGCGCTCGCCATGTGGATGACCTGGAAGTGCGCCGTGGTCGGCATCCCGTACGGCGGCGCCAAGGGAGGCGTCGTGGTGGACCCGCGCGAACTCACCCACGGCGAGCTCGAACGCCTCGCCCGCCGCTACTTCAGCGAGATCTCGGTCATCATCGGCGAGAACATCGACATCCCCGCCCCCGACGTCAACACCAACGCCCAGACCATGGCGTGGTTCATGGACACCTACTCCATGAACGTCGGCCACGCGGTGCCCGCCATCGTCACCGGAAAGCCGGTGGACATCGGCGGCTCGGAGGGGCGCGAGAAGGCGACGAGCCGCGGCATCACCTACTGCATCCGCGAGGCGGCCAAGGCCCTCAAGATGGACCTCAAGGGGGCCACCATCGCCATCCAGGGCTTCGGCAACGTCGGCGGCAACCTCGCCCCGCTCGCCGCCGAGATGGGCCTCAAGGTCGTCGCGGTCTCCGACGTCCAGGGCGGCGTCCACGACCCCCGGGGGCTCGATGTTGCCAAGCTCATGGAGCACGTCAAGGCCAAGGGCAGCGTCGTCGGCTTCCCGGGCGCCAAGCCCATCCACAACAAGGAGCTCCTGGAACTGAAGGTGGACATCCTCGCCCCGTGCGCTCTCGAAGGGGTCATCCACAAGGACAACGTCCCCGACCTCAAGTGCCGCATCCTGGCCGAGGGGGCCAACGGCCCGACCACGCCGCAGGCCGACAAGGTCCTCCTCGAGCGAGGCATCTTCGTCATCCCGGACGTCCTCTGCAACGCCGGCGGCGTCACCGCCTCCTACTTCGAGTGGGTGCAGGGGCTGCAGTCGTTTTTCTGGACCGAGGGCGAGGTCAACCAGCGCCTCGACCAGATCATGACCAAGGCGTTCCACCAGGTGCACGACATCTGGACCAAGGAGAACACCAAGGCCGAGCCGCTCACCGTCCGGCAGGCGGCGTACATGCTCGCCGTGAAGCGGGTCGGCGATGCGATTGTGAAGCGCGGTATTTTCCCCTGAATGGAACGGGTCCTGCGGGACCCGTTCCATTCGTTGGAGGGAAGCGGGGGGCTCCGCCCCCCGCACCCCCCGCGTAGGGGTGGCCGCCTCGCACGGCGCGGCTCAGCGCGGCGCCGGCTCGCTCCGCGCCGCTTCGCGGCGCGGTCCTCG
>DATDQC010000087.1:0-19781 GCA_035292455.1 Thermoplasmatota archaeon | reverse complement strand
AGGGTCGAACGCGCTGCGACGCACGGGCTTGCCATTGAGCGTGGCGCCCTTTCCCTTCGCCGCGGCGTAGGTGTCCCCGGTGACGAGGTTGCGGACCACGCCGGCCTGCAGCCCGCCGAGGCTCGCCTTGGGCCCGGCCTTGCCGACGGCAACGCTCGTGCAGTGGAACGGGATGCCGCGGCCGGCGTTGCGGGAACCGTCGAGCGGGTCCACGACGGCGATGAGGTCGCTCCCCTGCCCGACCAGCCCCGCCTCCTCGGAGAGCACGGTGAGGCCGAACCCCTTCGCCTTGCGGAGGATGGCCTTCTCCAGGGCGTCGTCGGCCTTCGAGGTCGGGTTGCCGCCCGCCCCCACGCCGACCTTGTCGTGGCGGTCGGCGCGGTCCTTGACGCGCTGCCAGGCGCCGTAGGCGGCGTCGGCCAGGGCCGCGGCGAGGGCGGCGGGGGCGGGGTCGCGGACCACGGCGGACCCATGGTGCCTGGAGGTTAAGCCTTGGCCGAGCCTTGGCCCGCCCCGCCGGACGAGAAGGCTTCGCACTCCTGGACTTCGTCGCGGAACTCGATGTCCATCTCGTCCACGGAATCGCTTGAAGGCCGCTCCACGACGACGATGTCGATCGGGTGGGTGATGACGGCCAAAGTGTAGCAGGTCGCGCCGGGGGCGGTGCGCACGACGTGGGCGCCAGGGAGGCCGTCGACGACATGGACGGCCTCGACCTCGATGGCGTACCCGCTCGAAGGGCGCTCCTCGTCGACGACCATGAGGACGAAGTGGCGGGCAAAGTCCACGGCGGGCCGCTCCGGCGGGTCGCTGTGCGTCGTGGTGCACACGGCTTCCCAGACCGTCCCCCATTCGGCTTCGCTCGAGGCCAGGTACGAGCCGAGGCTGTCGGTGTCCACGTCGCAGGTGTGGTGCTCGACGATGGTAAGATCACGGTCGGCGAGCGGCGAATCGCTCGTCGTCGGGGAGGCCGAGGTCCTCGAGGGGGACCCCTCGTCGTCGCCGTAGGATGGTCCGCCGCTGCAGCCGGCAATGAGGAGTGCCGCGAACGCGACGATGGGGCTCCACCGCATGCCCTGACGAAAAGCGGCGGCCCTCAAGGATTCTTGGTTTTCGTCGGGCAGGGACCGAAGACCGCACCTATCCGCCACGCCGGGCGGGCCCGAACATCGGCTCCGGTGCGGGGAGCCCCTTCTCCCGGCACTCGCGGACCAGCCGGGCGCGGTAGAAGGCGTACACCGGAATCCCCGCGGCGACCACGGCGAGGCCGGCGAGCCGGTTGAGGTTGTCGAGGCTGAGCGACGTGAGCTGGTCGTAGAGCAGGTAGCCGACGAAGGCCAGGCTCGCCGCGATGAAGAGGAGGGGAACGAAGGGGTAGCCCGGGACCTTGTAGGGGCGCGGCAGGTCGGGGCGCGCCCGCCGCAGCGCCAGGAGGCCGGCGGCGGCGAGGGCGTAGAAGAGGAACGAGACGAAGACCACGTTGTCGGTGAGCTGCTCGAAATCGAAGAAGAGGAGGAAGGCGACCGCGATGGCGGCCTGCGCCCAGATGGCGCGGCCGGGGACGTGGTGGCGGTTCACCGTCCCGAACATGCGGGGGAAGAGGCGGTCGCGGCTCATGGCGTAGTAGACGCGCGGCCCCGCGATGGTGATGCCGTTGAGGCTCCCCAGCACCGAGACCAGGATGAGGGCCGCAACAAACCGTTCGCCCCCGTCGCCGAAGAGGACGTGGGCGGCGTCGGATGCGACGGTGCGCGGCGAGTGGGCGAACCCGTCGAAGCCGAGGACGTTGAGGTAGCCGAGGCTGAGGAGGATGTAGAGCACGGCCACCGCGCCGATGCCGAGCATCATGGCGCGGGGCAGGTTGCGGCCGGGGTTGCGGAGCTCCCCGCCAAGCCGTGTCACGTTGGTCCAGCCGTCGTAGGCGAAGAGGACCGCGACCATGGCGAGGCCGAAGAACCCGGCGAAGGAGAAGCCGTCGTGCACCTCGGCGGTGGCGCCGGAACAGACCGCGCCTGCGGCGTCGGGGACCTGGGCCGGGCCCGCGTAGAGAAGGGCCGCCCCGGCGAGGAGCACCATGAGCGCCCCCTTGCCGACGGTGAGGGCCTTCTGCACGTTCGCCCCCGAGCGCAGCCCAAACCAGTTGAGCGTCGAGAGGGAGAGGATGAGGGCGGAGGCGAAGAGGGTCGCGGTGGTGATGCGGAGCGGCCCCGCCTCCATCACGGTGGCCGGCTCGCAGCCCGAGACGAGGGAGAAGAACTGGTTGGCGAAGACGATGGCGAGCGCCGCCGCGGAGCCGGCGAGGTTGATGGTGAAGGCGGTCCAGCCGGAGAGGAACGCGAGGAGCGACCCCAGCCCCTCGCGCAGGAACACGTACTCGCCGCCCGCCTTGGGGAAGATGACGCCGAGCTCGGCGTAGGTCAAGGCGCCCATCAAGGTGAGGAGGCCGCCCACGACCCACGCCACGACGATGAGCCAGGGCTCCCCGGCGCCGGCGGCGACCCGGTTCACGCCGAGGAAGATGCCGCTCCCGATGACGATGCCGACGACCATCGAGACGGCGCCAAAGAGCCCAAGCTCGCGCCGCAGCCCGCCGTCCTGCGGCGTGGCCTCCGTCGAGACCGGGGGCTCGGCGGGGACGGCGACCTTGGCCATGGGCGGCGGGGATGGGGGAGGCGGCGATTTGATGGTTTGGTGCAGAGGCCGCCCCCCAACCCTTTATGACCCCGCCTCCCTGCCCGCCCCCGAGGCCCATGTCCAAGGAACAGGTGGAGGCTCGCGAGCTCAAGGAAGGACGCTTCATGCTCATCGACGACGAGCCGTGCAAGATCGACTCCATCGAGAAGTCGAAGCCTGGGAAGCACGGCGCCGCCAAGCTCCGCATCGAGGCGCGCTCCATCTTCACCGCCTCCAAGAAGACCTACCTCGGCTCGGTCTCCGACAAGGTCTGGGTGCCCCAGGTGGACCGCCGTGTGGGCCAACTCCTCTCCTTCCACGGCGGTGTCGCCCAGATCATGGACCGCGACACCTTCGAGACCTTCGACATCCAGGTGCCCGAGGAGTTCTCCGAGGGGCTGGAGGCCGGCGGCGACGTCTCCTACATCATCGCCATGGAACGGCGCATGATCACCAAGATGTAGGGCCCCTCCCGAGTCCCTCCTGGCACCCTCCTGGAGCCCCCGCCACACCCGTTGGCCTGTGCGCAAGCCTTTTCCATCCAAACCGCGCATTGGATGTCTTGGTGGACCGCGGACTGGAGGCCGCTTCGTCGGGGCGCGACGCCCTCGAACGCTTGGCGGGGCTGGAACCCCCCAGCGTCCAGGCCATGACCGGCAACGGCCCCCATCCCGAAGGTGTCGCCCGGGCCCTTCGGTTCCTCAAGGATTCGCTTGGCGAGGAGGACCGCGTGGAGCGCGTCCTGGACCTCATGGGTTCCCGCATCCACGGCGAAATCCCCGACCAAAGCCCCGAACGCCGCGGGGCTCTCCTCACCCTCCTGGTGGCGCGCGGTGTCGCGCGCCGGCACGAGCCCGTCCATTTCGACGGCCGGGCCGTCGAAGAGCTGGTCCCCCGGCCTTAAGAAAGGGGAGCCCCTGGGCAGGGTCGTGGACGGTTTCCGCGACCGCCTGCTCGCCTCGGCCCGGCGGTCCCGCAGTTGGCTCTGCGTCGGACTCGACCCCGACCCCGAGCGCTACCCCAAGATGGTCGCCACCGAGGAGACCGCGGACTTCCTCCTCGAGGCGGTCCAGGCGGTCGCCCCGGTCGCCTGCGCCGTGAAGCTCAACGCTGCCTTCTTCGAGGCCCTCGGGGATCTCGGGCACGGCGCCCTCACCGAGGTCATGGCGGGAATCCCCAACGAGCTCCCCATCATCCTGGACGGCAAACGCAACGACGTCGGCCACTCGGCCGCCAAGTACGCCGAGGCAGCCTTCGACGAGCTCGGGGCCGACGCGGTCACCGTGAACCCCTACCTCGGCCGCGACACCGTGGAGCCTTTCGCCCGCTACGCCGACAAGGGGGTCTTCCTCCTCGCCCGCACCTCCAACCCGTCGGCGGGGGACTTCCAGGACCTCGACGTGGGGGGCGGCACCCGGCTCTACGAGGCGGTGGCGCGCAAGGCCGCCGAGTGGGACAAGGCATGGGGCAACCTCGGCCTGGTGGCGGGTGCCACCTACCCCGACGACCTGCGGCGCCTGCGCGCCGCCGCCGGGCCGAACATGCCGTTCCTCATCCCCGGCGCCGGGACGCAAGGCGGCGACGCAGCGATGGCACTCAAGGCGGGCGCCGACCCGAAGGGGCGCTTCGCCCTCGTCAATGTCGGCCGCGACATCCTCTACGCCAGCAAGGAGGAGGACTGGCCCGCCAAGGTCCGCGAGGCGGCCACCCGGTACGCCAAGGCCCTCCCAGCCCAAGCCTGAAAGCCGCGGCCCGGCATCGCGGGGCGTGCCCCATCCCCGGGTCGAGACCCGCCCCAGCCGGGGCCCCCACAACTCCCTGTGGTACGTCTACCGCGACGTCAACTTCTTCCGCGTGGTGTGGAACGTCTTCTGGATCGTCTCGCAGCGCTGGGCCCCATCCTACCGCATGAAGCGCTGGATGCTCCGCCGGGCCGGTGCCAAAATCGGCAGGCACGTCTCGGTCGGCTTCGAGGCCACCCTCGACATCCTCTACCCGCAGCGCATCACCATCGAGGACGACGCCCTCATCGGCTACGACACCGTCATCCTGGCCCACGGCTACCTCCGGCGAAGCTACCAGGTCGGCGACGTCCGCATCGGCAAGGGGGCCGCCATCGGGGCGCGCTGCACCATCCTCCCTGGCGTCACCGTCGGCGCGGGGGCCGTCGTGGGGGCGCACAGCCTGGTGAACCGCGACGTCCCGCCCGGAGAGTTCTGGGCTGGCGTCCCGGCGCGGCGCGTGCGCGGACGCCCCAAGACCTGACGATTCAGTCCGGAGACATCGGGAACGGCCCGTCCGGGATGCGGCCCCTCGCGTAGCCGCGCAGCCACTTCGCAAGGCAGCGCTCGCACGGGACGTAGTCCCCGAAGCCGATGCGGCGCTCGTCGCGCACCCGAAGGTGCGTCGCCTGCGTCGCGTAGGCCATGACGCAGCACTCCGGGTAGCCGTAGGCGAGACCCAGGAGGTAGTGGTAGAGGAACGCCTCCGACGCCCACGCCGGGTCGTGGAACCGCCCGTCGCCGGACTCCCAACGGTGCCGCGTCCGCACCTGCCAGTTGCGGAACCAGGGCGGGAGCCGCTCGCCTTCCCACTCCACCTCCAGGGTCTCCCAGCCGCCGTAGGCGCGGCGGTTGAGGGCGTCGAGCGCGGCGAGCGGGGTCACGGCTCCCACCAAGGGCGGAACAGACGTTGAAGGTTGTGGAAAGGTTCGGCACCCTGCGCAGGATTTATGGCTGTGCTCGGAGCGTCGGGCCGTGGACCGCTTCACGCCCCACGTGGACCCGACGGAGCGTTTCAGTTTCCTCTCCCACGCCGTCGGGGCCTTGGCCTCGGTGGCGGGTCTGGTGCTTCTCGTCCTGCGCGCCGACGGCCCCCTGGCCGTGACCAGCGTGGCCCTGTACGGAGCGAGCCTGGTCCTGCTTCTTGCGTCGAGCGCCCTCCACCACGCCCTCCACCCCACCTCGGCATCCGGCACCCGGGCGCTGCGGCGCCTCGACCACATCGCCATCTTCACCCTCATCGCCGGCACCTACACCCCCGTCGCCCTCGTCGGCGTCGGTGGCGGCTGGGGCTGGTCCATCTTCGGCCTCATCTGGGGCCTCGCCGTGGCGGGGACGCTTGCCAAGGTGTTCTGGCTGGACGCCCCGCGCTGGCTCTCCACCGCGCTCTACATCGCGATGGGGTGGACGGTGCTGGTCGCCCTGCCCGCCGTGCTGCGCGCCTTCCCCGGCAAGGGGCTCCTCCTCGTCCTCGCCGGCGGCGTCGCCTACACGGGGGGCGCCGTCATCTACGGGACGAAGCGGCCCGACCTGTGGCCGAGGTGGCTCGGGTTCCACGGCCTGTGGCACCTTCTGGTGCTGGTCGGCGCAGGGGCCCATTTCCTCTTCGTGTGGCGCTACGCGGTGGCGTAGGGTTTTTGTTTTCCCTAATCAGCGAATGATTCATGCCGGAGGCCTCGACGTCAAACCCCTGCGAGGCGAGCACGCGAGCGGGTTGACGCGCCTGCGCGTCGGCCAGCAACGCGTCATCTTCGCCGTGGAAGGTAACCTGATCCGGGTCACCCGAATCATGCACCGTTCGACGGGCTACGAGTGGTTACAAGATGACTGACAACGGCCCCTGCGTTGAGCTCCGTGCGCCGCTCAGGCGACTCCTCCAATGGCCTGGCCGGTGAAGCACCGCCACGCAACCATCAAAAACGAATGGGAATCTAACAAATCGCTCAAGCCGACTTGCCATATTTCAACCTCGCGTCGGGGTCGACTCGCAAGAGGGCGAGTGTCCCAGGGGCCCTACCCACCGCCGTCGCAACAGGACTGGCCATGGGCAAAGTCTTTAGCGAAGCCCTCGTACAGGGATCCGTCGCCCAGCCCAGAGCCGGGCACCCAACTCCAAGGTGAACCCATGACCAACGGCACCGCATCCACCGGACAACCCATCTACATCCTCAAGGAGGGCACCGAGCGCACCCGCGGCCGGACCGCCCAGTCCAACAACATCTACGCCGCCCGCCTCATCGCCGAGACCGTGAAGTCCACACTCGGCCCGCGCGGCATGGACAAGATGCTGGTGGACAGCATGGGGGACGTCGTCATCACCAACGACGGCGCCACCATCCTCAAGGAGATCGACGTCGCGCACCCCGCGGCCAAGATGGTCATCGAGGTCGCCAAGACCCAGGACGCCGAGTGCGGCGACGGGACCACGACCTCGGTCATCCTGACCGGCGAGCTCCTCAAGGTCGCCGGCGACCTCCTCGAAAAGGGCATCCACCCCACCACCATCACGGCGGGCTACCAGATCGCCGCGAAGGAGGCGCTCCGCATCCTGGAGTCCATCGCGCTCCCCATCAAGAAGAACGACGCCACCATGCTGAAGCAGATCGCCTCGACCAGCCTGCAGTCCAAGAACATCTCCTACAACTCGGAACTGATCTCGGACATCGTCGTGCGCGCCTGCCAGGCCGTGGCCGAGACCGTCGGCACCGGCAAGGGCCAGGAGACCTTCGTGGACATCGAGGAGAACGTCCTCGTGCAGAAGGCCCAGGGCGGCTCGCTCGAGGACTCCGAGCTCATCCAGGGCATCATCCTCGACAAGGAGCGCGTCCACTCCGGCATGCCCGGCCAGGTCAAGGGGGCCAAGATCGCCCTCGCCAACGCCGCCCTCGAGATCAAGAAGACCGAGGTCGACGCCAAGATCGAGATCACCGCCCCCGAGCAGCTTGGGGCCTTCCTCGCCCAGGAGGAGAAGACCCTCCGCGACATGGTCGAGAAGGTCAAGAAGTCGGGCGCCAACGTCCTGGTCTGCCAGAAGGGCATCGACGACCTCGCCCAGCACTACCTCGCCAAGGCCGGCATCTACGCGGTGCGCCGCGCCAAGAAGTCGGACATGGAGAAGCTCGCCAAGGCCACCGGCGGCACCGTCGTCAACACCCTAGACGACCTCAACGCCAAGAGCCTCGGGAGCGCGGGCCTCGTCGAGGAGCGCAAGATCGGCGACGACAAGTTCACCTTCGTCACCGACTGCCCCTCTGCCAAGGCCGTGAGCATCCTGCTCCGGGGCGGCACCGAGCACGTCGTCGCCGAGGCCGAGCGCGCCCTGCACGACGCCCTCAGCGTCGTCGGGGTCGCCATCGAGGACGGCAAGATGACGCCCGGCGGCGGCGCCGCGGCCACCGAGATTGCACTCCACCTGCGGGAGTTCGCCACCACAGTGGGCGGCCGCGAGCAGCTCGCCATCGAGGCCTTCGCCGACGCCGTCGAGGTCGTGCCCCGCACCCTCGCGGAGAACGCCGGGCTCGACGAGCTCGACATCCTGCTCAATCTGCGCCGCGCCCACAAGAAGGGCGAGAAGAACGCTGGCGTCAACGTCTTCACCGGCAAGATCGAGGACATGGTCAAGAACCACGTCATCGAGCCCCTCCGGGTCGGCACCCAGGAGATCAAGGCCTCGACGGAAGCCGCGGTCATGATCCTCCGCATCGACGACGTCATCGCCGCGAAGTCCTTCAGCCCCCCCGGGGGCGGCAAGGGCGGCCCCGGCGGCATGGGCGGCGGCGAAGACATGGACTTCTGAGCGGAGGAGAGGAGCGCCGAAGGCGCGACGGTTCCTCCGCTCTGGGCTCCGCCCCCTCAACCCCCGGCCCGGCCTACGGCCGCGCGGTCCGTTTCCCTTTTCCTTTTTTCTCCTTTCTTGAAGCCGTTTCTCAGAACCGCTTGACCGAGGTCTTCTCTTTCTTGGGTTCGCCTTTGAGGGCCGTCTCCGGGTCGCCGCGCACCGCGACGCGGCCGCCTTGGGAGACGCGCCCCTCGGCGTCGGGGAGGTCGGTGGGGAGCCCCATCTCCTCGAGGATGCGGCGGCGGGCGACACGGTGCTCGGCGGCGGTCATGCTGCGGCGGGCCAGCATCCGGTCGAGCCGCTCCAGGCGCTCCTCGGCCGCCTTCATGCGCGAGGTGACGGTGGGGGCGTTGGGATCGGCGCGCACCAGCCGAAACGACGACTTGCGGAGCCGGGCGGCGTCGTTGGCGCGCTCGCCGAGCTCCTGGGCGCCAAGCTTGTCCGCCTTGGCGACGACGAGTTCGCGGTCGCCGCCGCGCAGGGTCACCACGGCGTCGTCGCGGTCGAGGGAGACTGCGAGCTCCTTGAGGTCCTCGTAGGGGAAGTCGTCCACCTTGGTGCGGATCCAGCCCTTGGAGACGAAGAGGACGCGCAGGTCGGTGGCGGCAAGCAGCCCGCGTCGGTCCCGCGCATGGCCCTCGACGGCGTAGAGGAGCCGCTCCCCTTCTCCCAAAACCGGCTTCAGCGAGGCGATCTCGCGCCGGTTGACGAAGCGCCCCAGGGCGTCGAGGCCGGGGGCTGGAACGACTTCACGGGCCGCCATGGCGCATCCTGGGACCGTCCACTCGGCTAGGGGGTCTTGGACCTGCCGGAGCGAGACGGCGCCTTCGGCCGCTTGACCGCGGTCACGGTGGGGCCGGGCGTGAAGGTCCGCACTTGGGTTGCCACCGCCGGCTCGCCCTTCTTCTTGAGGGGGAAGAACGAGGGCACCAGCAGCAGCGTCACCACGAAGATGACCACGAAGGCCACCGTCGTGGCCAGCATGGTCCGGCTCACCGCCACGTTCTGCAGCATGATGAAGAACGTGAAGGCCCCCGTCGTGGTGATGGCCGAAAACAGCACCGCCTTGCCGGTGGACTCGAAGACCTCGCGTGGGTTCTGCGTCTGCCGGATGTTCCACATGAAGTGGATGGCGTAGTCGGTCCCGATGGCGATGATGAACGCCATCGGCAGGACGAGCGTGATGGCAAGGCCGATGCCCATGAAGGGCAGGATGGCCAGCCACCACAGGCTGGTGAGCGTCGAGATGAGGAGCGTCACCGCGGTGATCTTGACGTTCCGGGTCATGAGGAAGACCAGGACCAGCAGCATCAGGTTGTCCACGATGTTCATGTAGGTGAGCCAGGGGAGCTCCTCGGCGATGAACAGGTAGTTGGTCGCCGTGTTGCCGACGAAGGCGACGTGGATGCCCGCGGGCGGGTGGCCGCCGAAGGTCTTGTTCGCCTCGCCCACCGCGTCCCACACCTGGCGCCAGACCTCCGCAGCCTGGTCGTAGGTGGCGGCGCGCACGCTGAACGTCATGGCCGTCATCCCCTTCTCCGGCTCCTGGAGGATGGTGGGGTGGTTCATGATGATGGCCGCGATCTCCCTAAACGGCGAGGCGAACATAGCGTTGACCTCGGCGCGGATCTCGCCCTCGGTGTCGGGGAAGGAGTCGGCCTGGGCAGCGACCGGGCCGGGGAGTCCGACCTCCTGGAGGATGCTGGAGCGTGCCACCTCCGCGATGGCGCCCGTCGGGCCGTCCTTCACGGTGAGCCACGTCTCGATGAAGAACGGCACCGTCCGGAGCGTGTCCGAGATGACGCGCTCCTTGGTCTTGAGGTTGGCCTCGATGGCGCGGTAGTAGTCCATCGCCTCCGGCGTCAGGATGCCGGGGCCCTGGAACGCGAGGATGTTGGCCTTCTCGTCGGAGTTGGGGGCCTCGTAGAAGTACGCCAGGCCTTTCTCGTGCTCCTGGCGGATGGGGTCCGACGGCAGGTAGTTGCGGCCGGGGTCGCCGAACGCCTCCTTCTCGAGCCGGGAGGTCCCCACGGCGGCCAGGGCGCTGATGGCGACCACGCCGACCAGGACCACGACCCGCCACTTGCTGATGCCGCGCGCCAGGGCCGGCATGACGCGGCTCCGGGTGAAGCTCTGCCCCATCTTCTCGGAGCCCCCGATCAAGGTGAGCGCCGCCGGGATGAAGGTGATGGCGAGGAGGTAGATGACGGAGAGCGCCACGGTGGAGATGATGCCAAGCTCGGCGATGAGGAGGCTGGGGCTGAAGATGAGCACTGCCAGGCCGCCCACCGTGGTGGCCGTCGCGATGAGCATGGCGAGCCCGGAGCGGAAGCCGGCGATGCGGAACGCCTCGGCGTCGCTGTGCCCCTCCGACTTGTGCTCCACGAACTCGTTGATCATGTGGATGGAGTAGTCGATGCCGATGCCCATGACGAGGGGCACGATGGTCATGTTTAGGGTGTTGAGGGCGATGCCCATGTAGCCCATGGTGCCGTACGACCACACGACACCGATGCCGAGCATTGTGAAGGAGACCGCGATGGCGCGCAGGTTGCGGAAGGCGATGTAGAGGCAGACCAGGATGAACGCCGCGACCATGGGCATGAGGCGGACGGTGTCCTGCTGCACGAGGTCGGAGGAGTGGGCGTTGGCGATGGGGAGGTCCACCGTGAAGAGCGGCGGGTTGTCGGGCCCAAAGACGGTGAACTCGGTCTCCCCGTTCCTCACCGCCTCGACGTAGGCGTCGCGCGCCTCAAGCATCTGCTTGCCAAGGACGGGGGTGGCCAGGTCGTTGTCGGCCGCCGGCATGAAGAGGGTGGCGGCGTGGTTCCAGCTTGGGCTGGAGATGGCGTCCACGGTGTCGAGGATGGCGGCCTTCACCGCCTGGTCCACGAGCTGGTACTGCATGGCGTCCTGCGGCGAGCCGTAGCCCGGCAGGGCGAACGCCGACTCGGGGGCGCCGTCCTGGCCGCCGGCGATGGTCCAGTTGATGAGGGCGTAGAGCTGGGAGATGCTGATGGCACGGCTGAAGTCGGTGTGCGCCTGGATGAAGTCCACCAGCTCCTCGATGGCCCGCACGTAGACCTCGTCGGTGATGTTGAGGGGGTCGGGCTGCACGGCGTGCGGGAACGGCCCGGTGCCGCCCGGCGTCTCCTGGATGGGCACCGGGAGCCCCACGTAGCGGTAGGTGAGCCTGGCGTTGTCGTCGTCCCAATGGTCCCCGCTCTGGTCAACGTGCACCTGGAGGGTGACCTGCTGCGTGAAGGTGGAGCGGAAGCGCTCGGTGAGGTTGTGGGCGGCGTCGGTGTTGGCGTTGCCGCGCGGCAGGACGTCGGCGACGTCCACGTTGGTGGTGATCTTGGAGACCCCGTAGCCGAAGACGAGGGTCAGGAGGAGTGCCACCGCCACCACGGTCTTGGCGTGCTTGCTGCACCACAGCGACATGTTGGCCAAGCCACCCGCGACCGCGTTGTCAAGACGTCCCAAGGGAGACCAACCGTCCGGCGGAGGGGGCCGACGCTTGAAAACCGTTGTTGGGGCAGACCGGGCCCCCTCCCCCCGCCGCCCAGGGCGCTCGGGAGGGCCGGCTCAGGTGGCCCGCGGGGGCTCTAGGTAGGTGCTCGATTCCATGAGCCCGGTGTAGCGGGCGGTGAGGGACTTGGCCGTCTCGGCGTCGATGTGGCCGCGGTCCTTGAGGCGCTTGACGCGCTCGCGGATGCGCTCCTTGAGGTCGGCGGGGCTGTAGCGCACCCACTCCAGCATGTCGGAGACGCGCGAGCCGCTACTCGAGCGGGTCAGGGTCCAGTTGCCGCGCGCGGGGTCCACCTCGATCCACGCCTCGTCGGTCTCCCCGAACAGGTTGTGGTAGTCCCCCAGGCTGTCCTGGTAGGCCCCCACCAGGCACATGGCGAGGTAGTAGGGCTCCCCCTTCCGAAGGTCGTGCGTGGCCATGGTGGGCTTGGTGCCCTCGAGGTCGATGAAGCGGCGGATCTCGCCGTCGGAGTCGCAGGTGATGTCGGCGAGGGTGGCGGTGTCCTCGGGGCGCTCCCGGAGGCGGTGGATGGGCATGATGGGGAACTGCTGCTTGACGCCCCACACGTCGGGAAGGCTCTGGAAGAGGCTGAAGTTGCACACCACCTTCTGGCTGAGGAGGCTGGCGACCTGCTCGAACTCCTCGGTGTCGGTCTCTTCCTCCTCGGCGAGGATGTCGCGCACCTTGCCGAGGGTCGCCCGGAAGAGCGTCTCGGCGCGCCCGAGCGCCTCCAGGCTGAGGTGGCCAAGGTCGAAGAGGCTCTGTAGGTCCTCGCGGTACTGAACGGCGTCGTGGAACGACTCGAAGACGTTCTTGGGGGAGAGGTACTGGTAGGTGTAGTAGAGGTTCCACAGGCTGGTGGGGTCGTCGTCGTGCGGCTCCTCGTCCGGGCTCAGCACGAGGTGGGGGACCTTGCGGATGGCGTTGACGATGAGCACGGCGTGGTGGCTCACCACGGCGCGCCCCGACTCGTTGATGATGTCGGGGACCGGCACGCCCGACTCGTCGCAGACGTCCTTCAGTTGGGCGACGATGGAGGAGGCGTACTCCTCGAGGGTGTAGTTGGCGGAGTTGGAGCCGGACGAGCCCGAGCCGTCGTAGTCCACCGCGGCGCCGCCGCCCACGTCGATGTACCGGAGCGGCACGCCCATCTTGACGAGCTCGCAGTGGATGCGGGTCGCCTCGCGCACCGCCTGCGTGATGCGGCGGATGTCGGAGATCTGGGAGCCGATGTGGAAGTGGAGCATCTGCAGGCGGTCGAGGTGGCCGGCCTGCCGCAGCGCCTCCACGGCGTAGAGGACCTCGGGGATGGTGAGGCCGAACTTGGCGCGCTCGCCGCCCGAGAGCGCCCACTTGCCCGGCGCCTTGCTGCGGAGCTTGAGGCGGATGCCGAGGGCCGGCTTGCGGTCCACCGAGTCGAGGAGCGGGATGAGGTGCTCGAGTTCTCCCACCTCGTCGAGGACGATGACCACGGTGTCCTTGAAGTGGGTCGCCTCGCAGGCCGCCTCGAGGAACGCCTTGTCCTTGAAGCCGTTCACGACGAGGAGCGACTTGCGGTTCTGGTCCATGGTGAGGGCGGCGATGAGCTCCGCCTTGGAGCCGACCTCGAGGCCGTAGGACCACTTGCGGCCCGCCTTGGCGAGTGTTTGCACGACCTCCTTGCGCTGGTTGACCTTGATGGGGAAGACGCCGCGGTAGCGCACGTCCTTGATGCCGTTGTCCTTGAGGGCCTTGTGGAAGGCGCCGTTGAGGCGGTCGACGCGGTGCTCGAGGATCTGCGGGAAGCGGAGCGTGAGCGGCGTGCCGAGACCTTGTTCGCTCAGCACCTGGACGGCGTCGTGGAGGTCCACCTCGGGGCCGTTGGGGCCGAGCGGGAGCACGGCCAGCGTCCCCTGGCCGGTGATCCGGTAGTAGCCGTCGCCCCAACCGGGGACGTGGTAAAGGTCCTCGGCCTCTCGCAGCGGGAGGTGGGCCACGACGCGTTGCACGCGCCCATCGTTCTTAAGGGGATTCCCGGAGTCTCAGGTCCGGCACGGTCCGCGGAGGCACGGCGCATGCGTGGCCGAATCATTTTGTTCAAACTTCGACAAGCTCCAAATAGGGCCGCCCCGAGTGGGGACGAGCCCGTGCCATCGCCGCCCTCTGCATCCCGCCCGGCCATTCGCGACCCTGCGTACGCCAGGATGCGCGAGTCCATCGAGCAGTGGGGATCCGCCATCGAGTCGAAGCGTTCGCCGGACTCCGCGCCCGCCTACCCACACGGTCCCCCCGCCGACCCGACGGCCGCCGCCGCACCGCACCGGCCCGGCGGTCTGCCCCCCCGCCCTGCCGTCCTGCCGACAGCGGCGCGCTGGGGCTGGGCCGCCACCGCCGCCATCGCCCTCACCCTCGCCGCGGGGGCGCTCCACCTCGTCATCTCGCCGCGGCACTACGACCACGCCAAGGCGCACGGCATCTTCTTCGCCCTCCTCGGAGCGGCCCAGATCGTCCTCGCCGTCGTCCTGGCACGGCGCCCGACCCGCATCCTGATGACCGCGACGCTCCTCCTGTCCGGCCTCTCCATCACCCTCTACGCCATCGTGACCAACGTCAACGCCCCCTTCCACGATGCGCCGGAGGACCTGGAGTTCTTCGCCGTGGCCACGAAGGTCCTTGAGGCGTTGGCCCTCGCGGCCTCCGCCGCCTACCTCATCGAGCGGCGGGGCGCAAGGTCAGCCCTGTGGGCCGCCGGCCTCGTAGCTGGTCTGGTGGTCGCCTCCGCGGCCCTCGGTGCCGCCACGTACGGCGCGGCCAAGGCCATGGAGCCGGTCTTCCCTGGCCTTGCGGAGCCCGGAGACCCCGAGGAGGGGCACAGCCACGCCCACACGGCATCCAGGGACCCGGAAACCTCGGCGGCCGCGCCCCACGGCCATCCCGAGCACACCTGAACCCCTCGGCTTCAGGCGAGGAGCCGCAGGGCACCCGGGATGACCTCGGCCTCCACCGGCGTCGTCCCCATGACCTCCCCATCCAGAAGGAGCGGCGACGGGTCGCGGGGCTCGATGCGGAGGCGGGCGGCGCGCCGGATCTTGACGCCGGGGTGGCGGACGTGCGTCCCTTTGCGGAGGTGGCGGGTCAGCAGGCCGAGCAGCCCGAGGGACCCCACGCCTTCCACGGTGAGGACGTCGAGGAGGCCGTCGGTCGGCCGGGCGGCGGGAGCCATCTTCATGGCGCCCCCCGTGTGGACCGAGTTGCACGCCATGATGAGCGGGAAGTCGCCGTGGATTTCGACGCCGTCAAGGACGAGCCGCGTCGGGGTCTCGCGCATGCGTGCGAGCTCGACCATCGCCGCCACGTCGTAGCCCTTCCTCCCCAGCCACTTGAACTGGCGGTTGCAGCGGTCGCCCGCCTTGGCGGCGAGTCCCGTGCCGAGGACGTTGATGATGAAGCGGGAGCCGCCCGGCCAGGTCACGCGGGCGGCGTCCACCGCCGTGACGCGCCCCAGCGCGATGCCTTGCGCCGCCGTGGCGAGGTCGAGGACCCCGAAGTCCCGCAGGAAGTCGTTGCCGGTCCCCGCCGGGAGGAACCCCAGTTCGGGCCGCCGGCCCGCCGGAAGGCCCAGGATGCCGTTGGCCGCCTCCGACAGCGTGCCGTCGCCGCCAAGGACGAGGAGCCGGCGGTGCCCCTCTGCCGCCAGGTCGCGCGCCAAGCCGGTCGCGTGGCCGGGCCGCTCGGTGGGGATGGCGCGGACCGTGACGCCCTTCACCGCGAGCAGCGCCTCCGCCTCGCGCAGGCGAAGCAGGCCGCGCCCGCCCCCCGCCGCCGGGTTGTGGATGAGGGGAACGGCGTCCACGCGGCCTCCGGGCTACGCGGGGTCGAGCGGCGCCGGCACCACGTCCTGCCGGAGGAGGATGCGGTAGTCGTGGAAGCCGAGGGCACGGTAGACCTCGATGGCCTCCTGGTTGCCTTGGAACAGCTGCACGTCGATGGCGGTGATGCCCTCGTCCTTGCACCACGCCCGGAGGTCGTCCATGAAACGCTTGAGGATGCCCTGGCGGCGGTGCGAGGCGCGCACGTAGGTGTCGGAGAGGTAGGCGACCTTGGTGTGGTGGTAGATGGGCGGCTTCCTCTGCTTGGTGGCGATGAGGTACCCGACGACCTCGCCGCCGTCCTCGGCGACCAGCGTCAGGGTGTCCTTGCGCTGCAGGAGGCCGGTGGCGTAGCCGAAGAAGTAGTCGGCGGCGTCGTCGTTGAGGATCTTCGCCTTGGTGAAGCCCTCGCGGAGTGCCGCGAACTCCTTCCAGAGACCGCAGATGCCGTCGATGTCGTCTTCCTTGAGCTTGCGGATGCTCGCCGCCATGGGATGGGCGCGGGACTGGCTTCCCCCTGATAAGAGGCGCCGGACCACGCGGGGCAGCTGGAGTGGCCTGTGGCTTTCTGTGGCTTGCACAGGTCGCGGCGGCCCGCCCGGAACCCTCATATAACGGGGCCTCTCCAAGCGCTCCCGAGGGTCTATGGAGGAGCAGCTCGCCCGCGTGGAGATTGTCCGCAACCCGAATGGCACCTACTCGGCCATCATCTGGTCCGAGACGGAGGGCGACAAGGAGATCTCAGCGAAGAGCCTCGAGGCGCTATTTCGCGAGCTCACCATGGACCTCGAGTTCGCCGTCGGCGAGCACCAGCGCGAGGGGCGGGGCGTCGAGGTCTCCGCCGAGGAGGAGTTCGAGAACCTCCAGTACGCGCAAGAGTGGAACGAGGGGAACCAGTAGCGGGCGCCATCCGACGGCTTAATCGGCGGAGTCCGGGTCGGGTGGACCCATGGGAGGGCCGGAAAGGGCTGGCGACGCGGTGCTGCACCGCCTGTCGTGGCGTCTGGTCCCCGCCATCGTCCTCATCCCGGTGGCCCTGGGGTGGCTCCGCCTTCAGGCGCAGGCGCGCGGATGGGTGACACACCGGCAAGGCATCCTACTGTTCGCCGTGGCCAGCGTGGTCCTCGCCACGGGCGTCACGTTGGCTCTGCTGAAGCCCCTCCGGTTCGCCCAGCGGGAGCGGGAGGCCGCCGAGGAAGCGGAACGGGCGTCGCATGCGGCCCTGGCGGAGAACGAACGGCGCACGGCCCGGGCGGAGCGCGCGACGCGACGGGGCAGCTGGGAGTTGGACGTGGCCACCGACCGCGCGGTGTGGTCGGAGGGGCTGTACCAGCTTTTCGGCGTCGACGCCAGGACGTTCCCGAACTCGAACGAGAACTTCCTTGCGCTCGTCCACCCCGAGGACCGGGTGCGGCTCGGGCAGGCCATGGCGGCCGTCCTGCAGTCACCGGGACGCTTCCTCCAGGAATACCGCCTCATCCGACCCGATGGCCAGGTCATCCACCTGCGGGGGGAAGGGGACGTGGAGAAGGACGCCGAGGGGAAACCCCATCGGGTCTATGGATTCGTGCAGGACGTGTCCGAGATCAAGGAAGCGGAGGCGTCGCGCCGGACGATGGAGGAGGAGACCCGCCAGGCCCAGCAGCGTTTCGAGCACGTCTTCCACGGGAGCCCGGTCCCCATCGCGCTCTCCAAGGAGGACGGCCATTTCGTCGAGGTCAACGACGCCTTCGTCTCCCTCGTCGGGCGTTCGAAAGAGGAGCTGGCCGCCCCGGACTTCCTCCCCGCGGAGCTGTGGGACGACCCCCAGGAGCGGCAGCGCCTTGTCCTTGCCATCCGCGCCAAGGGGCTCGCGGGTCCGCGCGAGGTCCGCATCCGCCGGAAGGGCGGCGAGGTGCGCACCACGCTCGCCTCCTTCGACTTCCTCGATGTCGGCGGCAACACCGTCATACTCTCCATCCTCCAGGACGTCACGGAGCAGAAGCGGATGCAGGGGGAGCGCGAGGCGCGCATCGCCACCGAGGCGGAGCTGGAGCGCCTGCGGCGCACCGACCAGTTCCGCGCCGAGTTCATCAACAGCACGGCGCACGAGCTTTCCACCCCGCTGACACCGCTGGTCCTTCACCTCAGGATGGTGCGCGACGGCGCCTACGGCCCGCTCACCGCCAAGCAGGCCGAGGCGGCCGAGGCGATGCACCGCAACCTGGAGCGCCTGCGGGTCGTGGTGCAGGACATGCTTGCCGCGGCGGGGCTGCAGGCGCGCACCCTCGACATCGAGAGACGCCGCCTCAACGTGACGCGGGAGCTGCGGGCGGCCATCGCCAGCCACCTCGATGTCGCACAGCGCACCGGCATCACGCTTGAGGAGGGGGAGGATTCGGGCCTCACGGTGCACGCCGACCAGCAGCGGCTCCAGCTCGTTCTCGGCCACCTCCTCGGGAACGCCGTCAAGTTCACCCCCGCCGGCGGACGCGTGACGGTGGGCGCGAGGCGGGACGGCGACCAGGTGCGCGTCGAGGTCCAGGACACCGGCATCGGCCTCACCAAGAAGCAGATGGCCGGGCTGTGGAGGGCGTACAGCCAGGGCCACGACAAGATGGAGCGCACCGACTCCGGCTCCGGGCTTGGGCTCTACGTCACCAAGGGCATCGTCGAGCTGCACGGCGGCGAGGTCGGCTGCGAGAGCCCCGGCCCCGGCAAGGGTTCCACGTTCTGGTTCACGCTGCCGCTGGCGTCCGGGCACGTCGACCCGCTGCGGCGAACGGGCGCCGGCGCGGAGGGGCCGCCCCCCGAGGAGCGGGCGGGGGGCCGCCGGGTGAGCCTGGACGGCGACGCGTAGCCCGCCAAGGCGACGGCAAGGCCTTTGAGCTCGGCATTTGCCTGGACCTGCGTGGCCCTCCCCGTCCTCCGCAACAACGAGGACCCGGCGACCTGCCGGGCGTGCGGAGGCCAATGCTGCAAGACGCTCCCGGGCGCCTACCTCCCCGGCCAGCTTGGCGAGAGGGAACTCAAGGATGGCCTCGCCTCCGGCCGCCTCGTCCTGGCGTGGTGGGACGGCGACCCGCGGCCGGAGATGAACTGCTTCGACGCCGAATGCGACGGCTCCTGCCCGCGCTGCTCCCACCCCGACCGCCTGCGACGGGCCTACTACGTCCGGCCCCGCAACGTCAACTCCCCGGCAGGGCCGTTCGACCGCACGTCGCAGGGCGCCTGCACGCTCCTAGGACCTACCGGCTGCACCCTCTCCTTCCAGGACCGCCCCGCGGGCTGCCAGAACCTCCTCGTCAACAAGGCGGACCCCGGCAACTGCCACGAGTACGCCGTCACGACGGGCTCGTTCAAGCACTACGCGGCGCTGGCGTGGGTGCCGCAGCAGGACGTCCTCCTGCGCGCCGCGGGCCCGCCTACCGCCGGACCGGCTTGAACTTCCAGTCCTCGGCGAGGCGCGGCAGGATGCGGCGGCCGCGGAACTGCTCGCGGTGCAGGGCCCCCACCAGGTGGGTTGCCGACGCCTCCGGGATCTCCACCATCGTGATGTTGGGAAGGATGTCGATGCGGCCGACGGCGGTCGCCTCGAGCCCCCCGGCGTTGACGAGGAGCCCCACCACGTCGCCGGGGCGAAGGCCGTCCACGGCGCCGACCTTCAGGGAGAGCGCGATGGTGGTGGGGGCCTCGGGCTCGGTCTCCACGGGCGGCGCAAGCCCTCCGGCCGGGGAACCGGTTGGACCCACGAGACGCTCAAGTGCCCGCAGCGCCACGTCGCGGACGTCGATGCCGGAGCGCTCGGCCTCCGCCAGGACCGCCTTCGCGCCGGCGCCGGGTTCCGTGGCGGCCAGGTCCGCAAGGACGCGCTTGGCCTGAGAGGCGGCCAGGGCCGCGTCGTCCGGCACGCGGTAACGCTCCATGCGGCCGGCCACGCGCTCGACGGCGTGCAGCCGGCGCTCGCCCGAGGGTGGCAGGAACAGGATGGAGCGCCCGCTTCGCCCCGCGCGGCCGGTGCGGCCGATGCGGTGGATGTAGGTGTCAACGTCGGCGGCGGCCTCGTCGTGCAGGACGAGTTCGATGTCCTCGATGTCGAGGCCGCGCGCCGCGACGTCGGTGGCGATGAG
>DATDQC010000086.1:0-2153 GCA_035292455.1 Thermoplasmatota archaeon | reverse complement strand
AGCCGCGCCCTCCTCAGGGAACACGCCCCGGCGCCATCCCGCCCGGCGGCGAAAGCGCACTCATCGAGGCGCGCGAACTCCAGGAGCAAGCCAAGGGGCTCCTCAAGGAGGCGAAGCGAAAGCGCGAGTACGCCAGCCGCTACCGCCGCCTCAAGGGCGACGTGCAGGCCGCCGCCGAGCAACTGGGGTACCGCAACCGGCCGGTGACGGAGATTCCGCCCGTGCCGGCGCACCACCGTCTGGTTGAGTCCACCACCATCGTCCCCGAACGCGCCTTCGTCCGCATCCTCTACGACGAGGCGGACCACAGCTACCTCTACGAGGTCATCGAGCCCCGGCTCAGCCGGAACGAGGCCGACATCCTCGAGTTCCTGCGCGACACCATGGTGCGCACCCTTGAGGGCCACGAGAGCATCGAGCCCGCCAAGCGCGAGGGCATCCTCCTTGAGGCCGCGCGGCAGGCCATCGTGGACCACTCCATCCTCATCGACGAGACCGGCCGCCTCCGCGTCGAGTACCACCTGCTCAGGGACTTCCTCGGGTTCGGCCCCATCGATGTCCTGATGCGCGACGCCATGATCGAGGACATCTCGTGCGACGGCCCCGGCATCCCGGTCTACCTGTTCCACCGCCAGCACGAATCAGTGCGCACCAGCATCACCTTCCCGACCGAACTCGAGCTCGATTCCTTCGTCATCCGCCTGGCGCAGCGCAGCGGCAAGCACATCTCCATCGCCGACCCGCTCCTCGACGCCACCCTCCCCGACGGCTCGCGGCTGCAGACGACGCTGAGCCGGGAGGTCACCACCCGGGGCTCAAGCTTCACCATCCGCAAGTTCCGCGCCAACCCGATGACCCCCACCGACCTCATCCGCTACGGCACCTTCAGCCCGGAGATGGGGGCCTACTTCTGGTTCGCGATGGAAAACGGCCACTCCTTCATCCTGGCTGGGGGCACGGCGAGCGGAAAGACCACCAGCCTCAACGCGGTGTGCCAGTTCATCCCCCCCGAGAAGAAGATTGTCTCCATCGAGGACACGCGCGAAATCAACCTCAGCCACGAGAACTGGATCGCCGGCCTCACCCGCACGGGCTTTGGCGGCGAGACCGCCTCCGGGCGCCAGGCCGGCTCCATCGACATGTACAAGCTCCTTGAGTCGGCGCTGCGGCAGCGCCCGGAGTACCTCATCGTCGGGGAGGTACGCGGCCCCGAGGCGCTCACCCTGTTCCAGGCCATGGCGACCGGCCACGCCGTCTACTCCACCATGCACGCCGACTCAGTGCCAAGCGCCGTGTACCGCCTGGAGAACCCGCCCATTAACGTGCCGCGCATCATGCTGCAGACCCTGGACATCGTGGCGGTCCAGACCCAGGCCCGCAGGCAGGACCACCTGGTGCGCCGCATCAAGGAGATCGTCGAGGTGGTCGGCTTCGAGCCGGACACCAAGGAGCTCCTCACCAACACCGTCTTTGAGTGGGACCCCAAGGAGGACAAGCACCGGTACCTTGGGAAGTCCTTCGTCCTCGACCAGATCATGGAGAAGCGCAACCTCAAGGAGGAGCAGGTGGAGGCGGAGTGGCAGAACCGCGTCAAGGTGCTGGAGTGGATGCACCGCACCAACGTCCGCCACTTCACGGAGTTCACCGCCCTCATCCGCAACTACTACCGCGACCCCAAGTCGCTCCTGGCGCGCATCGCCCGGGAGGGTGGCCGTGGCCCTGCGTAGCTACGAGCGGCTCGCCTACCGGCTCTTCGGGGGCATGGCGTCGCGCTCGGCTTCCCAGAACGCCCACCTGCGGCTCTCGCTCCAGAAGGCCCACATCCCGCTGCGGCCCGAGGTGTACCTGAGCGCGGTCTACCTCACCACCAGCATCGCAGCCATCGCCACCCTGGTCCCGGTGCTCGTGATGCTGGCCCTCGCGGGGGCGGGCGTCATCGGCCTCTCGCCGCGCTTCCTCTTCCTCCTCGTCCCCGGCCCGCTCGTGGTGGCGGTGTCGGTCTATCTCCTCGCCAGCCTCCTCCCCGACATGCGGGTCGCAACACGGGCACGCGACATCGAGGCCAAGCTGCCGTACGCCCTCAACTACATCACCACCATGTCGTCGGCGGGGGCCACTCCCGAGGCGGTCTTCGCGAGCCTCGCGCAGCAGCC
>DATDQC010000085.1:0-3381 GCA_035292455.1 Thermoplasmatota archaeon | reverse complement strand
CGTCCCCGCCGGATGGGCCGCAGCGGCCGGGCGCGCCGCCACTTCCTCGAGCACCTCTCCCTCATCCCGGACGAGAAGACCTACCGGATTGTGGACGAGTCCACCAAACGCGGCGTGGGGAGCGTGGACGACGCCTACGTCGCCGCCGCCCTGCCGCCCGGCGCCCTCTTCGTCATGGCCGGCCGCTCCTGGCAGGTCCTCGAGGTCGAGGCGGAGGAGCGCCGCGTGCGGGTGGCACCGGCCAAGGAGCTGGGTGCGGTGCCGCAGTGGCTGGGGAGCCAACTCCCGGTCAGTTTCGAGGTCGCGCAGGAAGTGGCCGCTCTCCGGGGGCGCCTGGCCGGGGGCGACCGCGCCGGGGTGGCGGCCGACGCCGCACCCTCCCTCCTCGGCTTCGCCGCCGACCCGGTCCTGCGGCACAAGGCGCAGGGGCTCGCCGTCCCCACCGAAGCCTGCGTGACGCTCGAGGTGGGGCGCCGCGTCACCATCGGCAACGTCGCCCTCGGGACCCGCGGCAACGAGGCGCTCGCCCGCATCACCCAGGCCCTGCTGTCCCAGCGCCTGGGCACCCCGGTCGGCGTCGAGTCGGACGCCTACCGCATCCACCTCACCTTCCCCGAGCAGCGGCCGGCCTCCGACGTCGTGGAGCTCTGGAAGAACCTCACCCCAGAGGGGCTCGACCTCCTCCTGTCGCTCAGCCTGCGCGACGCTCCTCTCCTGCGTCAGCACCTCGTCCACGTCGGCAAGCACTTCGGCGCCCTCCCCACGGAGCTCGACCCCAACCGCTTCACGCGCTCCAAGGTCGAGGAGCTGCTGCAGTTCGCGGCGCTCGAGGAGGAGGCGACCAGCCGGCTGCTGTGGGACCGCATGGACCTCGAAGCGGTGCGCTCGTTCCTTGGCGCGGTGCGGCGGGGCGAGGTCTCCTTCGTCGTGCAGGCCCTCGGGCCCCTCAGCCTCCTGGGGCAGGAGGAGACGCGGCGGCTCCTCGCTCCTCCCAAGACCTCGGCGGCGCTGGTGAAGGCGGTGCGGGAGCGCATCGAGGAGGCCGATGTCCTCATGGCCTGCACCAACTGCTCCCACAGCTGGGAGAGCAAGGTCGGTGCCCTGCCGCGGCGCCTGCA
Organism: Thermoplasmatota archaeon; assembly: GCA_035292455.1. Taxonomy (GTDB): domain Archaea; phylum Thermoplasmatota; class E2; order JACPAO01; family JAHFTW01; genus DATDQC01. The sequence goes on along the minus strand of DATDQC010000085.1, from coordinate 2,263 downwards.
GTGTCGGAGCTGCCGCAGCCTCCAGGTCGCCTGCCTCAGGCCGTGGAACGAGGACAAGGTGCCGCTCATCCGGCGCGACCTGGCTTCGCTCACGCCGGCCGAGCGGGCGGAGCGGGAGCGCATCGTCCGCAACGGCGCCCTCGTGGCCTCGTTTGGGGGGGCCGCCTGCCGAGCCCTGGTGGGCCGGGGAGTCGGGCCCGAGACCGCCTCCCGCATCCTGCAGAAGACCACCGACCCCGCCGACCCCAACTTCTGGCGCGAGATTCTCCTCGCGGAGCTCAACTTCTCGCGGACGAACGCGTACTGGCGCCGCTAGGCGACAGGTGAAGGTCGAAGACCGCCTGCACTTCCGAGGGGCTGTAGGCGCGCACCGTGCGGTGCGTCACCGACTGGACGGTGCGCCCCAATGCGGCCAGCGCCACCGCAAGCTCGGCGCCGCGCGCCGCCACGCGCTCGGAAGGGAGAATCTCGTGCAGGTGCACCGTGGCGCCGGGGGCGGCGAGGCGCGCCGCCACATCAAGGAAGGCGGCGGCGCCGTGCGGGAGGTTCATGACGATGCGGTCGGCGGGTCCGAGCCGGGCGGCCACCGCGCGGGCGTCGCCGAGATGGAGGTGGAGCCGTGCCGCGACGCGGTTCTCCTTGGCGTTGCGGCGCGCCAACTCGACCGCCTCCGGGTTGAGGTCCACCGAGTCCACCACCGCCCCCTTCTGGGCCAGTTGGACGCCGAAGGGGGCGACACCTCCGAAGAGGTCCACCGCGTGCTCGCCAGGGCGCACCATCGCCGCAAGACGCGCGCGTTCGGTGGCGAGGCGGGGCGAGAAGTAGGCCTTGGCGGGGTCCACCCAGAGGCGGACCCCGTTCTCGCCCACCTGGGTCAGGCTCTCCCCCGCGCCGGCGATGCGGACCAGGTCGCGGGTGCGGTGGTCGCCCTTCACCCCGCGGTCGTGGAAGACGGCGCGCGCGGCGTGGAAGCGGAGGAGGGCGTCGCCGATTTCGGTGGCGCGGCCCTGCAGGGCGGGGGGGACCTTGACGACCACGATGTCCCCCACCTGCTCGAAGGCGCGCGGCGCGGTGGGCCGGAGGTCGGCGGGGAGGAGGTCGAGGTAGGCGTTGGGGCGCGCCTCGCGGGGCACGAAGTCCCAGGGGGCGGTGGGAAGCCTGGGGCCACACGCCTCGACAACCGGGAAGACGACTGCGTCGCCGTCGCGCGCCACCTCGAGGTCGGTCCGCAGGACGTCGAGCTCCCGCAGGCGCCGTCGCGTCGCCTCGGCTTCGCTGCGGGGCACGCGCACGCCCGGGGCCTCGACCACGCCTCCGGAGGGGGTGCCTCCCCTCAAGAGGGTTGGGGCACGCTTTCAAGGAGCCGCCCCCTGCCGGCGCCGTGGCGCTGCACCTCGTCGGGCTCGGCCTCCACGACGTTCGCGGCGTCTCGGTCCGGGGGATGGAGCTGGCGCGCGCCGCCGACGCGGTGTACGCGGAGTTCTACACCGCGACGCTGGCCGGCGCCGATGCGGCCGGGCTGGAGGCGTTCTTCGGTCGGCCCGTCACGCTGCTCGATCGCCTCGGTGTCGAGAAGGGGGCCCCGCGGCTCGTCGAGGAGGCGAGGCGGCGCGAGGTCGTCCTCCTGGTGGCAGGGGACCCGCTGGCGGCCACCACCCACACCGACCTGGTCCTCCGTGCCCGCGCCGCCGGGGTCGCCGTCCACGTCGTGCACGGAGCCAGCATCCTCACCGCGGCCCCTGGCCTGCTGGGGCTTCAGCACTACAAGTTCGGCCGCACCACCACGCTCGCCCGCCCGGCCCCCGGCTGGTCCCCGACGAGCCCCTTTGACGCGGTGGCGGAGAACCACGCCCGCAAGCTCCATACCCTCGTCCTCCTCGACATCCAGGCCGATGCCGGCTACTTCATGGCGGCGGGCGAGGGGCTCGGCATCCTCCTGGACCTCGCGAAGCGCACCGGAAACACCTGGTTTGGGCCCCCGTCGCAGGTTGGCATCGTCGCCCGCGCCGGCTCGGACCGACCCCTTGCCGTCACCGGCACGGTGGAGCGGCTGCAGCACCACGACGCCGGGCCGCCGCTCCACACCCTGGTCGTCCCCGGGGAGTTCCACGAGGTCGAACTCGAGGCGTGGCGCAGCCTCGCCGCGGACAGGAAGGCTTGACTCGGGCCGGGGGCTCCGGAGGGTGTGCGTGGGCGCACCTGGATCGCCATCGGCCTGCTTGCCGGGGGGCTCGTCCTGGCGGCGCTCGCCGGGACCGGCGGG
>DATDQC010000084.1:0-6029 GCA_035292455.1 Thermoplasmatota archaeon | reverse complement strand
CCTCGCTCACCCCCGCGGCGTCGGGGACCTACGACTTCGGCGCCAGCTCCGGGAGCATCTCCATCGACCTCGGCCGCGGCGGAGGGCGCGCCTACGACGTCACGGCCGCGGCCTCCTCCGGCTCGGTCCAGGTGGGCCTTGAGGACGGCGAGGACCTCGGCGAGGACGAGGACGGCAACCGCGCCCACGTCCGCAGCCGCGGCTACGACGACGCCCGCATCCAGACCACGCTGGAGGCCTCGGCGTCGAGCGGCAGCATTTCGGTCCAGGGTTGAACCCCATCCCGCCGAAACCTCTTTGGCGGGAGCCGGATGGGAACGCCATGGCCCACGAAACGCCCTCGTCCCTGTCTGCTCCCCCGGCAAGCCTTCTCCTCGTCCTCGGGGTGCTGCTGGCCGGCTGCTCGGGCGGCGGAGGCGGCGGTGTGGACGACGCCGCAACCCCCACGCCCACCGAGGTTCTGCCCGGCGTCGAAGTGCTGGCCGGGCAGGCGCTCGCCAACGTGAGCTATGCCTGGCCGACAGCGCGGTTCGTCGCGGAGGTATCCGACGCCATCCCGGCGCAGGGCTATTCGGGCTGCATCGGCCCGGTGTGCCAGCCCGACTACAGTCTCGACCTGTCCGACGACCTGGCCCCTGACACCCCGTACCGGCTGACGGTCAACCTGACCTGGGACACCAGCAACGAACCCGGCGGCGCGGTGGGGTCGCTGTGGCTCTACGTCGACGTGGGCGAGGAGTCGGTGTTTGTCTACAACGAGACCATCCGGCCCGGCTTCTGGTCCATCACCCACGTCTTCACCCGTTCGGAGGGGTCGCCCATCATGGCCCACGTGTCCCGCAACGCCCCCGACGCCGCCGCCGAGACGCCGTTCACGCTCCGCATGGAGGCCGAGGCGCTCACCAACGAACTCGGGTTCGGGTTCCCGCTCGGGCTGGAGGTCCCCGGTTCGGCCACCACCCTGGTCGTCGCCGCCACCCAGCCTTTCGGGCGGCTCCGGATGTGGGGCCCGGACGACCAGTACCTGGGGGAGACGGCCCTTGACGAGGCGGTGACCGAGGTCCCCCTCGCGGGGGCCGGGATGCACATCCTGCAGTTCATCGCGGTCGCTCCCGGGGTCCGGCTCGCCACGGTGCAGGACGCCGGCGCCGCCGCGCCCGAGATCCGCCTCCTCCCCGTCGTCCGCACCTTCGACGAGCCGCACGACGTGGCGCCGGGCGCGACCGTGGACTGGGAGTCCGAGGTCCCCACCGTGCCGCTCAACGCCGGCCTCTATGTCGGCAACCTGGACGGGGGCTTCGTCGCCATCCCCGCGTCGGGCTCGCTAGAGTCGCCCGCGGGGCCGGTGGCCGCCTTCGACGACATGACCTGCCTCTACTGCAACGACGGATCCGTCACGGGCGGCGTCTACCTCCGCTTCGGGGGCGGGTACGGGGCCCCCAACGTCGTGGCGGGGACCTACAGCGGCCACTTCGAGTCGGCGCTCTCCCAGAACGTTCAGGTCGGCACCTACACCTTCGGTTGGGCGCGGTAGCCCGCCTCGGTTCCGACGGCTTTTGACCGGGGAAGGCCTCCGCGCGTCGTGCGCGCCACGCTCTGGTTCGACGGCGCCTGCTCCGGCAACCCCGGCCCGATGGGGGCTGGGGCGGTCGTGGAGATTGAGGGCCGGCGCGAGATGCTGTCGCGACCGATGGGCCGCGGGACGAACAACGAGGCGGAGTACCACGGCCTCCTTCTCGGGCTGCGCCACGCCCTCGCCGCCGGCGCCGACGAGGTCACCGTGCACGGCGACTCCGAACTGGTCCTGCGGCAGGTCGCCGGCGACTACCGGGTGCGCGCCGCCAACCTCAAGTCCATGCATGCCGAAGCGCGGGCGCTCCTTGCCCGCTTCAGGCGCGCCCGGCTCGAGTGGGTGCCGCGGGAACGCAACCACGAAGCCGACGCGGCCGCGCGCGCCGCCATCGAATCCGCGTAGCAACCCAAGCGGAACCTTCATTTCGGATGGAAATGTGGCCTGATGTCATGGAGGATGGCCGCAGCCCGTGGTACCTCGCCCTGTGGCGCTGGCTCGACCTCCGCCTGCAAGCCGTCGCCAAGCGCCTGCAGCGCACCGTGCGCTGGCTCCGGGCCATCCGCGCCCTCCTCGTTCTTGGCATCCTCCTCGTCCTCGCAAGCGCCGTCGTCGGCCTGGTGTGGCCGCGCTGGTTCCCCATCGCCTACGCGGTGGCCGCCGTCGCCCTCGTGATCCCGCTCGTGGCGCTCGCCTTCCTCGTCGCGCTGCCCCTCCGAGCCCGCAGCGTCGTCCGGCTCATCGACAAGGGCTACCCCGGCAACGCGAAGGAACTCGCCATCCGGATGGCGGCCCGCAAGCTCCACGAGGAGTCCATCGCGACCGAGGAGCTCCTGGTGGACACCGCCATCAACGAGGGGCGCAAGGCGGTCCGGAAGTGGGGGGAGCGCGCCCGCCGCCTCAAGGAGGAGCTCGACGCCTCCGAAAGCGAGCGCCGCGGCGGCGCCGGGACCCCGCCCCCGCGAAGGCAAGACCCATAAGAGCGGCCCGGGATGGGCGCTGCGGATGGGTGCCGGCAAGACCTCCGGGATGGGCCGACTCCTCGGGGGCCTCGCCCTGCAAAGTGCCGCGCGCCCGAAGACCATGCTGGTCATCATCGCCCTCCTCACCGTCGGGATGGGGGCCGGCATGCTGCGCCTCGAGACCGAGGCCAACCTCCTCGACATCATGCCGCGCGGCAACGAGCACACCGAGGCGGCCCAGAACGCATCCGAAGAGTTCCGCGGCTTCTACGACTTCGTGACCGTCTTCTACCAGATCGACGAAGGGAAGTGCGAGCGGGTCTCGGCGGCGCGCCTCCCGTACCGCCTGAGCCCGGCGCAGTGCGGCAACGTCACCGACGAGGTGTACGTGCGCGGCATGGAGGACGTCTGGCAGTTCATCCAGCGCGAGATTCCGGCCGCGGAGTACGACATCGACCTCGCCGGCATCATCAAGACCGTCAACTGGACCAACTCGGGCTACTTCGGCAACCGGCCGCAGGACTCGGCCCTGGCGCCCATCCTTGAGGGGGATCCGCAAGGCGTTGGGCGGCCGGTGGACGCCGGCTTCTCGATGCCGGGCACCGACCCGATGGGCGAACTGCAGTACGAGTCGGCGTGGCGGGCCGCGCAGGCGGTGGACGACTCCGTCAACGACGTGGTGGCGCCCACGTTCAAGGCGGGGCGCACCATCATCTTCTTCGACACCGAGGAGGACGACCTGTCCCGGGTCGAACTCGGGCGCCAGGTCTACCGCATGGTGGACCGCTACCAGGCCGCGGTCGAGGCGTGCGACGACGGCGACGAGGCGACGGCGTGCGAGCTCGGGTGGAACGTCTTCTCGAGCGAGGGGCTCGCCGTGCGCGGTGTCGCCTCCCTCGACGCCCACGCCTCCGACGTCACCCAGCGCGACATCAGCCGCCTCGCCCCCATCGTCATCGGCGCCCTTGTCCTCATCCTCTACCTGTCGTTTCGGGACGCCCGCGTCATCCTGGTGGCGGCAATCAACCTCTTCGTGGCGTTCGTGTGGACGGCCGGGCTCATGGGGTACCTCGACATCCCGTTCAGCGCCCTCAACCTCACCATCATCCCGCTCATCCTCGGGGTGGGCATCGACTACGGCATCCACACCGTGTCGGAGTACCTCGACCACAAGGCGCAGGGCCAGAGCGACACCGAGGCGTTCCGCCAGGCGGGCCACCTCGGCGGGGTGGCCATGCTGATCGCCACGGTGACCACCGTCGCCGGCCTTCTCCTCATGGTCCTCAGCCCCAGCCTGCTCATGGCGCAACTCGCCATCGTGGGCTCCATCGCCCTCACCGACTGCTTCCTGTTCGCCCTCACCATCATCCCGGCCCTCCTCACCCTGACGGGGAGGGGCTCGCTGCAGCGCCGGCCGGAGAAGGGCTCGGCCGCCATCCTCGGCCTCTCGTCCTGGGTCGGCCGCCACCGCGCCTTCGGCGGGTTCCTCGTCGCCGCCTTCACGCTGGGGTCGTTCGTCGCGGTGGGCGCCCTCAAGGTCGAGACGTTCGGGAACCCCGAGCTCAACTACCCCAAGGGCGACCGGGTCCGCGACGACCTTACCGTCATCAACGAGCAGTTCTTCGGCGGGGCGACCGACACCCAGTCCAACTACCTCATCGTCGAGGGGGACTTCACACGGCCGGAGTCGCACCGCTTCCTCGACAACCTCACCGAGAACCTCCGAACCCATCCCGACCTGGAGGGCTTCAACACCGCGAGCCTCACACGGGTGGTCCGCGCCTGGGTCTCCATCGACCAGGGGACACCCGACGCCATCGTGTCGCAGGTCACCGGGCAGGTGCCGGCCCAGCCGGTCAAGGACGCGCAGTACCCGCAGACCCAGGCGGAGGTCAAGGCAACACTCGACGCCATCTTCGCCAGCCCCTTCGCGAACTTCATGACCATCCTGCTGGCGCCCGTCTCCTACGACATCGGCATGGTCTCCTACGACACCCACCAGGGCCTCGAGTACAAGGACGCCCGCCGGGTGTGGACCGCCACCGAGGAGGCCATCGAGGAGACGTACGTTGAGACCGGCTACCGCGAGGTCGAGGTGCACCAGTTCGGCACCAACGCCGTGAGCTACCTCTTCGTGAAGGAGCAGATGCCGTGGGTGAGCCGCATCGGCCTCGCCTCCTACCTCCTCATCACGGCGATGATCGCCGTCATGACGCGGAGCTGGAAGGCCACCCTCGCCACCGCCGTCATCATGGCGGTGACCAGTCTGTGGTGGCTGGGGACGCTGCCGCTCCTTGGCGTCGGGCTCTCGGTCGGGCTCATGCTTCCGCTCGTGTTCATCAGCGCCATCGGCTCCGACAACGCCCTGCACCTCATCTGGAACCTCGAGCACCTTTCGGACCAGCGGCGCGTCTACCGCTTCGTCGGGAAGGCGGTGCTCCTCACCATGGCGACCGACGCCATCGCCTTCGCGGTCTTCGCCTTCCAGACCGACCTCCTGGTCCGCAAGACGATGCTGGCCACCGTCTCCACCTCCCTCGTCATGTGGACCGCCACCATGCTCATCGTCCCGCTCTTCTATCCGCCTCCCCGCGAAGCCACCTTCCTGCGTGCGCGCCCCCCGCGCCCCGCTCCCCTGCCCGTGGCCCTCGCCACAAAGCGTATCTAGGCAGACGACCAAGGAAAACCGGAAAGGGATGCCCGAAGGCACCTCCCAGTGGGAGGCCCGCAGGGCCGTTGCTCCTCCAGGTGACGGGGCGCCCGTTTCTTGGCGCCCCCCTTTCCTTTTCACCCGCCGCCGCCATGGCGCGGCGTGGACCCCCTGCTCGCCGCCGCCCTGCTCGCGGTGGGCCTGGCAGCGGGGGCGGTCTCGAGCCTCCTTGGGGTGGGGGGCGGCCTCGTCATGGTGCCGGTCCTGCACTACGCGGTCGGGGTGGAGTGGCACGAGGCCACCGCCCTGTCGCTTGCCGCCATCGCGGTGCAGAGCCCGACCGGGGTCCTGCAGCACGCCCGGCGCGGCGCGGTGTCGTGGCCGCTCGCGGTGCCGCTCGCGGCGGGGGGCCTCGCCGGCGTCTTCCTCGGCGCCTGGGCCGAGCCGCGCCTTGGCGTGCCGCTCCTCAAGGGCGCTTTCGCCCTCCTCATGCTCTTCGCGGCGTACCGGCTGCTCTCGACGCCCCGCCCCCACCGCCTCCGCCCTCTCGGCCCGGCGCCGCTCCTCCTGCTCGGGGCCGCCGCCGGCGTGGTGGCCAAACTGCTTGGCATCGGCGGTGGCCTCCTCACCGTGCCCGTGCTCGCCTTGCTCGGGACCGCCGTGCACGTCGCGGTCGGCTCCAGCCTGGTCGCGGTCTTCACCAACGCCGCCGTCGCGACCGGCGTCAACCTGGCGGACGGCCTGTCGTCGTGGTGGCTGGCCATCCCGCTGGCACTTGGTGGACTTGCCGGGGTCCCGCTCGGGGCGCGCGCCGCGCACGCCCTTCCGGAGCGGGGCTTGCGGCGGG
>DATDQC010000083.1:0-3052 GCA_035292455.1 Thermoplasmatota archaeon | reverse complement strand
CAGCAAGCAGCGCCGCCGTGTCGCGGAGGGGAACGAAGGCGAGCGCGGGCTCCGCAACGTCCTCGCCAACGGCGGCGCCTCCACCCTCGCCGCCCTGGCGCTGCCGCTCGGGAGCTGGATCCCCGAACGCGCCGCCACCCTCGCCTTCGCCACCGCGGTGGCCGCCGTCACCGCCGACACCCTCGCCTCGGAGATCGGGGCGCTCGCCCGCCGGGCCCGCCGCATCCTCCCGCCGTTCCAGGCGGTGCAGGCGGGGACCAACGGCGCGGTGAGCGTCCTGGGGCAGTTCGCCGCCCTCGGAGGCGCCGTCGCGATTGCGTGGGCCGCCGTGCCGCTCGCGGACATCCCGCGCTCGCTGGTGTGGGTCCCGGCACTCGCGGGTTTCCTCGGCTGCCAGTTCGACAGCCTCCTCGGGGCAACACTGGAGCGTGACCTCCTGCGGGACGGCCCGCTTTCGAAGGAAGACGTCAACTTCATCGCCTCCGCGGTGCCGGCGTTCGTGGTTCTCATCACCGCCACGTTGGCGGTCTGAAACGTGTGGCCAGGGTCGCCGCCTCGATTCCCGTGTGGGCGTCCGCAGATTACGCAGATTTCGCAGATTACGGACCGTTTGACCCGCCCCCTGACGCACAGGCCAGTCGCATCTGGGTAATCTTCGGATTCGGGGGCGCCGAAGCGGAGCCGCCAGCATGAAAACGTGCGCATGGCTCCGAAGGCATGATGGACGCCGCCGCCAAGAAGCACGCCCTCCGGCTGGTCCCCTACGGGCTCTACCTCGCCGGCTCCCGACACGCCGACGGCCACCGCGCCGTGAGCATGGTCTCCTGGTTCACGCAGGCCAGTTTCGAGCCGCCACTCGTCGTCCTCGGGATGCACAAGGAGGGCGAGTCCCTCAAGGGTGTCAAGGAGACCGGCGTCCTCAGCCTCAACATCGTGGGGTCCGGGCAGAAGGAGCTCCTGAAGCCGTTCTTCAAGCACGTCGAGGTCAAGGACGGAAAAGCCGGCCCGCTCGACGTCGAGGAGGGCCCCGCCACCGGCTGCCCGCTCCTCCCCGCCCTCCCCGCAAGCCTTGAGCTCCGGTCGCGCCATGTGCTGGAGATGGGCGACCACGCCACCGTCCTGTTCGAAGTCGTCGGGGCCCACGTCCACGACGCCAAGGCCACCGCCCTCGACCACAAGTCGGCGGGGCTTCACTACGCGGGGTAGGGGCGGGGCGTCGGGGCGCTCCACCTGAAACCCCCTCTCTGCCCTTATATCGCACCTCCGGGTCGCCGCCTCCGATGCCGGTCACCGCCATCGTCGGCGCCCAGTGGGGCGACGAGGGCAAGGGGAAGGTGGTGGATGCCCTCGCGGAGCACGCCAAGTACGTCGTGCGCTTCCAGGGCGGCAACAACGCCGGCCACACCATCGTCGTGGGGGACGAGACCTACAAGCTCCACCACATCCCGTCGGGCGTGGTGTCGGGCAAGGCGGGAGTCATCGGCAACGGCTGCGTCGTGGACCCCACCATCCTCGTTGAGGAGATCACGGCGCTGCAGGCGCGCGGCCTCCGCTTCGACCTCTACATCTCCGACCGCGCCCACCTCGTCCTGCCCTACCACAAGCAGCAGGACAAGGTCGAGGAGGAGCTGCGGGGCGCCAAGAAGGTGGGCACCACCGGGCGCGGCATCGGCCCCTGCTACGGCGACAAGGCGGCCCGCATGGGGGTCCAGGCCGGCGACCTACTCCACCCCGAGCGGCTCGAGGCGAAGGTCAAGCACAACGCCGCCCTCAAGCAGGCCCTCCTCAAGGCGTACGGCTCCTCCGAGCGCGTGGATGCCAAGGCGACTCTCATGGAACTCCAGAAGGCCACCGACGTGCTGCGGCCCTTCATCACCGACACCGTCAAGCTGGTGCAGGACGCGGCGCGCGAGGACGAGAACGTCCTCCTCGAAGGGGCGCAGGGGGTCATGCTCGACCTCGACCACGGCACCTACCCCTACGTCACCTCGTCCTCGACCGCCTCGGGCGGCATGGCGAGCGGCTCCGGCCTCAGCCCGCGCGACATCGGCGACGTCGTCGGCGTCGTCAAGGCCTACACCACGCGGGTCGGGAGCGGCCCCTTCCCCACCGAGCTCAGCCTGGAGTCCGGCGTCGGCAAGCACCTCTCCGAGGTCGGGAAGGAGGTCGGGACCACGACGGGCCGCAAGCGCCGCTGCGGCTGGCTCGACCTCGTGGTGGTGAACCACGCCGTCCGCCTCTGTGGCATCACCCAGCTCGCCGTCACCAAGCTCGACGTCCTCTCCGGCATCGGGCCGGTGCAGGTCTGCACCGCCTACCAGCTCCCCGATGGCAAGAAGGTCACCCACGTTCCGAGCGACCCCGACCTCTTCGCCAAGTCCAAGCCGGTCTACCAGTCGTTCGAGGGCTGGGACCAGTTGGGAGACGGCTCCTGGGAGAGCCTCCCCACCGAGGCCCGCACCCTGCTGCAGTTCCTCCGCGAGAAGACCGGCGCCCACATCCGCATGGTCGGCACCGGGCCGGCCCGCGACCAGTTGGTCCTCAACTAAGCGTTGGCCTGGGAGCCGCCGTCGAGCCCGGCGAGCGTGTACTCGATGCGTTGCGTCCCGCCGCCCTTCGAGGTCCGCCGCAGGATGCTGAACTCGCCAATCTCTCGGGTGCTCTGCACGTGCGTCCCGGCGCAGGGGCAGAGGTCAACATCCTTGCCGATACGGATGACCCTGAGGTCGGTGACCGACTGCGGCAGCAGGTCCATGTTGGTGCGGTCGGGCGGCAGCTCGGCGTTGATGGCCTCCCGGGTGAGGGTGCCGGTCGTCACCGGGTAGGCTGCCCGCACCGCGTCGTTGGCCGCCGCCTCGAGGTCCTTGAGCATGGGGTTCGTGAAGTCCACGGGGTTGAAGTCGATGCGGCTGCGGTCGGCGTGGATCTGGTTGCCCACCGTCCGTGGCGGCGTGCCGCCCCGGCCGAACATCTCGTAGGCGAGGCCGGAGACGAGGTGCTGCGCGGTGTGCATCCGCATGTGGGCGTAGCGGCGGCCCCAGTCGAGGGTGCC
>DATDQC010000082.1:0-2439 GCA_035292455.1 Thermoplasmatota archaeon | reverse complement strand
CCCGTTGCGGGGTCGGCCCAGGTGTCCACGGAGAGGATGGCAAAGCGGGGGTCGCCGCCGTGCCCCTCCGCGAGGGGCTTCACGACCTCCTCGGTGACGGTGCGGCAGGGCGCGCACGCCACCGCCATGAGGTCAAGGACGAGGACGCGTCCGCGGTAGTCGGCGAGCGAGAAGCGGACCGGGTCGCCCTGTGCGCCGCCCTCGTAACCCGTGGAGGCCAGCGTGAACCCGGGCGCCTCGGTGGGGTGGTGGAGGGCCTGCCAGCCGGTGGCGCCGGCGAAAGCGCCAAGCGAGAGGAGGAGGACGACCCACATCCCGAGCGTGCGGTTGCGGTAGGAGGCCGTGTGGCCGCCCTCGGCGTCCCGCAGGTCGGCCATGCTACACCTCCCGCCGCGGCTCGAGGGCGATGGTCATCCCCATGAACAGCACGAAGAGGAGGAGTGCTGCCCACATCAGCGAGAGGCCGGGGAGGACCACGGCGGTGACGCGGGCGCCGGTGATTCCGTCGGCGGGGCATATCTGACCTGAGGCTTGGTACGCCTCCACGGTGGAGCCGGAGGTGAAGCAGGTCCCCGGCCCGACGTCCACCGACTCGACGTGGACGTAGAGGTCGTGGTCCCATCTTCGCAGGGTTGCCGGCAGCGGGAAGTGGGCCTGCAGGTCCGGTTCGTAGTAGAGTTCGCCCTCGACCGCCCCGTCGGCGGTGGCGAAGACGGGGAGGACCCGTTTTGCAAACGGCGACGCCCCGTCCGCGACGAAGCGGGTTCCGGCGAGCCGCAGGGTCTCGTCACCCACGTGCAGGCTGTCGCCGGCCTCAAGGTGCTCCGTCGCCTGGTCGCGGAAGTAGGTGCTCGTCCCATAGCCGAGCAGCGCCACGGCGACGGCGAGGTGGAGGCCATAGAGGGCGGCCTGGCGAAGCCGCGCCCGGGCCGGTGTGTCCAGGGGCCGGGCCTCCACCGGCGGCCGCTCGAGGACCCAGGAGACCAGGGCGAGGAGAGGTGCCACGAAGTAGGCGCCAAGCAGCCCGGCGAGCAGGTGGACGTGGCCGGGCCGTCGCGGCGGCGCGCCGGCAAGGACGCGGAGCGCCCCCCACACGGCGTAGAGGGCGAGCGCCCCCATGGGCACCTGGACTGGCCAATGGAGGTGGACGCTCCACGGCCCCACGCCGATGCGCGACGGCGGGTTGAGCCAGAAGGCGACGTCGAGCAGGGCCGCGACGAGCAGGAGGGTCCCGGCCGCGGTGGCCCGTGGGGAGGCGGCCCCCCCGGCGGCGCGCCGTACCCGAGTGACACTCACCGCGACGAGTGTCCCTGCCAGGGCCACCAGGTACGCGCCGGGGCGGTGGCGCCTGCGACGGCAAGCGCCCGTCGGCGGCCGAAGAGCTCCAGGCCCTGGAGGACCAGGATGCCCAGCAAGGCGGGGGTGGCCAGGTAGGGAAGGCGCTTCTCGTAGAAGCCGGTCGTCCAGCCGCTCACGGCCGCCATGTGGAAGAGGAAGATGGCGAGCAGGGAGAGGCCCAGCACCAGCACGGACGCGAAGGCCAGGGTCCGCAGGTCAAGCCGGAACGGGCGCGCCGGCGCCTGCTCCTTGGCGAGGAGGGCGGGTGCTGCCGCGAGCAGGGCGGCGCCGAAGCCGAGCGCCAGCAGGCCGAGTCCCGTGTGCCCTCTGGTGGCGCGGCGCGACACTTCAAGGAGGAGCGAGGCGGCGCTGCGGCCGTCGAGCAGGGCGAAGGCCGCAAGCGAGGCGAGGACGAAGGCGACCGCGGCGGCGAGCCGCAAGTGGCTGCGATGGTCGCGCGCCAGCCGCAGCGACCACAGCGCCAGGGCGAGCGCCAGTGTCGCCAGCATGAGGCCGGTGTAGAAGCGCAGCGCCGGCTCGAGGTCCAGGATCCGGAGGAAGCGCGCGGCGGCGTCGGGGTTGAAGGTGTTGGTGGGGTCGGTGAAGGCGTGCACCGACACCCACAGGCCGCTCCGGGTCGCGATGGCCGAGAAGAGGGTGAGGAGGAACGGCAGGAGGCCCAGGAACGGGCCGACCGTGGCGAAGGAGCCGTGCCGGGCGTGGTGGAGCTGGGCGTGGAGGTAGAGGGTCAGGCCGAGCCAGGGCAGCAGATTGGCGACCTCGACCGGGTCCCAGGCCCAGAAGCCCCCAAAGCCGAGGGTGTAGTAGGCCCACATCCCGCCGAGGCCCATGGCGAACGTGTAGACCACCCAGTCCACGCGGCTCCACCCCATCGCCACCCGGCTCCACCGGTTGGTGCCCGAGGCGAAGTGGGCGAGGGCGGCCGCCGCCGGCACCGTGGCGAGGGCGTAGGCGACGAACATCAGCGGGGGATGGATGAGGATGAACGGCGACTTCAGGGTCGGGTTGAGGCCGCTGCCGTCCGGGCTGCGAGCAAGGAGTTCCTGCGCGGTGCGGACGAACGTGTCCTGAAGTGCCACC
>DATDQC010000081.1:0-3536 GCA_035292455.1 Thermoplasmatota archaeon | reverse complement strand
GCTGAAGCAGAGCGTCCCGCCGGTGAGGATGTTGGTCCCCGAGCGGGAGTCGTGGGCGAGGGCGTTGAGGGCCGCGGCACCCCCGAGCGACTCGGCGAGCACGGCGACCCGTTTCACCCCCGTCTCCTTGGCGAGGAACTTGGCGGCGGCGTGGACGTCGTAGGCCTCCTTCCAGCCCGCCGTGGAGATGCCGCGCGACTCGCCGAAGGCCCTGAGGTCGATGGCCAGCACCGGGATGCGCCACGACCTCCAGATCCGCAGCGCCCGCCGCTTGTGCACGGTGTCGTCCTTGCTGCTGAACATCCCAGGGACCACCACGAGGCCCCACTCCGCGGTCGAGCCTTCGGGGCGGGGGCCGAGCCAGCCGGCGATCTCGACATTGTCCTCGGTGCGGAAGCGGACGTGGCGGAACGGCTTGGGGTAGGGGTTGGTGCGGGCGAAGAAGTGCGCCATCGAGTAGCGGGCGTGCCCCAGGAGGTCGAGGCCCCGCTTGGCGCGGAACCACCAGTTGCGGGGGTGGCCCTTGCGGACCGGCGACTGGGGCAGCGCCTCCAGCTCGCGGCGCAGGGCCTCCCAGCGGCCGTCGGCGGCCGGGGTGCCCGCGGGTTCCATGGGGAAGCCAAGGGGGAGCGCGGATGAACGTTTACCGTTCCTTCCCGACCGGTTCCCGCAATGCGATGGAGACCGCGGCGTCGGTGTGGCGCGAGCCGGTCTCCGGGCGGTACGGGGTGGTCCTTCCTTCGGGGACGAAGTGCAGGCGCGCCTGGGGGACGCGGTGGCCAAGCGCCTCCGCCACGGCGCGGCCCTTGGCGGGTGCGCCGTCGCCGACGTGGACGTGCCACTCCGCCGCGGCGAGCCCGCGGGACCAGGAGGCGATGCGGTCGGCGGCGTCCTGGGGCGAGAGCGACTCGGCGACCAGCAGCGCCTCGCCGTCCGCCAGCACGGCAAGGCCGATGACGTCGCCGGGGTCCACGCCGAAGACGATGCGGCGGTAGGGGCCGCGTTCCTTGCGCCGTGGATCGAGGGTGGCAAGCACCGAAAGCAGTGTTGCTTCGGGGTCGTCGTGGACCGCCAGGCTGCGGCGGTCGTCTGGGGGGCCGTCGAGCAGCACCTTGACCGCGGCCGGGACCGCCTCGCCGGGCCGCAGGCCGAGGAGCGGGATGCCCTGCGATTCGAGGAAGGGAGCGAGGCGGTGGTAGAGGCGGAAGTCGTCGGTGACGAGGGCGACGTCGCGGTTGCGGCGCTCCCCCTTGTGCCCGGTCAGCCGGCTCCCCCCGTGAGGTGCAGCAGGTGGGTGTGGACCATCGCCGGCAAAGCCCCGAGCGCCGTCGCCGTCTCGAAGGAGATGCCTTTGCCGGTGAGTTCGAGGTGGTGCCGGGCGCCATCGAGGACCTCGGCGGGGAGCCCGCGGGGGCCGAGGCCGAAGAGGAGGAGTTGGCTTTGGCCCGCGGCGAGCTCCTTGGCGACGTCGTGCGGCGCCAACCGCTTGGCGATGTCGGGGTGGGGCGTGGTGGCGACCGCCTCGCCGAGGGCGACCGGAAAGCCGGCCGGGCCGGGAAACGGGAAGGTCTGGAACCGGCCGCTTCGGGCAAGGGCGTCCAGGTGCTCGGCCCCCTCGCCGATGCTGGTGCTTCCGGCCACGAAGCGGGCGACGTCGAGCGGGGTGTCCAGTCCCTGCAGGTGCTGCTTGGCACCGCGGGCGCGGGCCTGCTCGTAGGGGAACCCGAAGGTGGCGAGGTGGCAGCCAAACGCCTCGGCCACCGGGGCGGCGCGGGCGAGCGTGATGCGCATGATGTCGTGCCACTGCTTGGGGTCGTAGCAGTTGTAGAGCCCCAGGGTCAGGCGGCCCGCCACGCCACCCCACCGGGAGGCGGCTTGAAAGGCCCGCCGGCCGGGGCGCGCAAACTCCTTCCACGCCACCCCGATGGACGGGCCATGGCGGAGTGGACCAACCCCATCTTCTACCCCAATGCCCTGGGACTCCTTGGCTCCTCGTTCGCCCTTTGGGGAGTCCGCCGCCAGCAGGCCGATGGGCGCTGGGCGGCACTCCTTGCCGTCCTCGTGTTCGGCACCGGGTTGCACTTCGTCGGCGACCTGTTCGGGGCCTCCGAGGACCTCGACCACCTCTTCATCCACGCCATCCTGGCGCTGGCGGTCGCCGTCCCCGCCGTGGCGTACCTGCGGGAGCGATAGACCCCGCGGGCCGGGAGGTGGGATGGAAAGGATGCCTCCGGGCACAACGGGCCCGGAAGGCGTGGGGTGGATGGTTTTCACGACTACTTAGGTGATTAGGCACGCTTCTCGGGGTTTGTAGGAAGATGTGCAGCGCGGATGGCCATTCCAGCGCAATCCGCTGCGCAAGTTTGTGCAGGCGGCCGTCCGCCGGTCAATAGAGGGAGAGATGCCCCGTGACCTTGTCCACGGCGATCTCCTCGCCGGGCCCGATGCCGAGGCAGGTCACGGTCCCCGCGGGAATCTCGGTGTGCCCGGCGTCCTGGATGAGCGCCGTGGTGAGGCCGGCGCGCTCCGCCGCCTCCTTGATGGGGAAGAGGTCCTTCTCGGTCGGGACCTTGACGACCGCCTTCATCTGGCCCCCATCGAGCCAGGACTCCAGTTCATGCGCCGCCCGCTTCTGGGCCTTGAGGGTGCAGGTGACGGCGGCGTGGGCGACCTGGGCCGCGAGTTTGCCCTTCGAAAGGTCGAGGTCCTTGCGGGCGACCACGACCATTTTGTGGCGCATCAATCCCCGTCCTTGCGGTCCTTGAGGGCCTCGAGGGCGGGAGCCTTCACGTCCTCGCTGCGGGTGAGGGGGCCGGAGAGTTCGGCGCTCGCTCCGCTGCGGTTCTTCTGGTGCCATGCCGTGCCGTCGCGGATGGCGGCCGGCCAGTCCACGCTGCCTTCAAGGACGAGCTCCTCCCCGACCGGCTTGGCCTGCGCCGAGGGGACGGACTTGAACACGCCGGCCTGCTTGAGGATGAGGCGGTCGCCCTCCATCGCCACCACCTCGCCCACCACGGCCCCCTCGTGCTGGACGAACTTGCAGATGTAGGGGTGGACCGCGGGCCCGTCCGCATCCTTGGCCAAGCGGCCCTTCGCGGCGGCGCTGCGGTTGTAGGCGATGAGGCCCAGGATGATGGCGAGCACGCCGCCCACGGCGAGGAGTTGCGTCTGCGTCAGGTCCACGCCTCGCGATGGCGGGGACGGTTCAAGGAGGCTGCGGAACGGTGCGGCGGCCCGCAGCGCTTGTCCGAAAGGTTCCTGAAGCGGGAGGCCGCATGCGCCGCTCGGTGGCAGCCCTCCTAGGATGGGTCCTCGTGGCCCTGGTGGCCTTCCTGATTGTCCTGGCGTTCCAGTTCAACCGCATGGTCGTGCTCCGCAACCGCTGCAAGGAGGCGTGGGCGAACGTCGACACCGAACTCCGGCGCCGTCACGACCTCATCCCCAACCTGGTGGCCGCCGTCAAGGGCTACATGGCCCACGAGCAGCAGGTGCTGCTTCAGGTGACCGAGGCGCGCCAGCGGGCCCTCGGCGCCCCG
>DATDQC010000080.1:0-4362 GCA_035292455.1 Thermoplasmatota archaeon | reverse complement strand
TTAGGCAGCCCCCGCCGATTTCTCCTTCCGGGGGGCTCGTTCCTGCTTCTCCTGTTTCGGTTTGGATGCCTCGCTCTTGTCCTCAGGCTTGCCGCCGGCGGCGTGGCCCTTGCGGCGGTCCTCGTCGATCCACTCGAATTTCCCGAGACCCGGTTGCCTCATGGTGAGGCCGATCTTGGATTCGCGGGGGGCGAGCTCGTTGAGGCTGGCGGTGACGATGCGGGCGCGGACGTTCTCGCCGACCTCGAGGGTGCGGCCGGTCTCCTTGCCGACGAGGCGCTCGTTGTGGACGTCGGCGGTCATGAAGTCGTTCATGACCTGCGACATGTGGACGAGGGCGTCGAGGGGGCCGATGTGGACGAAGGCGCCGAATTCGACGACCTCGGCGACGATGCCGTCCACGACCTCCTGGTTGTCGGGCTTGAAGGCGAGGGCGTCGAAGGTGACGCGCTGGTAGATGGCGCCGTCGCCGTGGATGACCTGGCCCTCGCCGGCGGGCTGCACGTTGGTGGTGAGCACGGTGATGCCGTGGGTCTTGGTGAGGCGGCCCTCGAACGACTTCTGCACCAGCTCGGCGATGGTGGCGACGAGGTCGTTCACCATGCGCTCGGGCGGGATGCGGACAGTGTCGCTCATGGGGATGACGCGGTACATCAGAGGGCTCCCGGGGCGGCTTCGCCAGTCGGCCGTGGCTTTAAGCGTTTGGCACCCGCGACAGGAGGCGGGGGGCGCCTCGCGTCACGCGTAGCCGGGGCAGGCCGAGAAACCGTAGAGGAGGTGGGCCTGGCGGGTCTCGTCGAAGGAGCCGTAGTAGTCCACCACCCCCTCGACCACCAAGGTGGCCTCGACGGCGCGGCCGCCGGCCTCGACGGTGAAGTTCCCGTCGGTGAGCGGGAAGGGGTCGAGGCTGCCCCCCACGCGCCGGTCGGGGGAGAGCACGAAGGTGCCCTCGGTGGGGCGCGCCGAGGAGCCCTCCAGGCCACCCAGGGTGAACTCGTCCAGGATGTCGCCGTTGGGGGCCACGATGGCGATGGCGACTTCGCTGAGCGCGTCCATCGAGGGGCTCGGGGTCTCGATGCGCGCCGTGAGGGTCACTTCGCGGACGGCGCACGCCATGCCGACCGGCACCTCGGCGCGGGTCGTCGGGATCTCCGCGGCGGTGCCAAGCCGGAAGGTCCGGCTGGTGAAGAGGTCGTCCGGGATGGCGGGGTGGTAGCGGGTGTAGGTGCAGGCGGCGGGAAGCTCGGCGCTGAAACCGTGCCCGTCGTAGCCGTCGTAGAGCAGCATGGCGTGCATGCCGCCCGGCGCGGCGCCGCAGTTGGTCTCGTGGCCGCTCACGTGGGTGTGGATCATCCACGCCCCCGGGTTGTTGCCCTCGATGACGACGTCGTAGCGCTCGCCGGGGCCGATGGTGAGGGTGTCCACCCAGTACGGGGCCTCGAGCGGGCTGCCGTCGCGGTGGGTCACCCGCATGTCGTGGCCGTGCGGGTGGAGGGTCTCGAAGGACTCCCCGGCGTTGAGGATGCGCAGGCGGACACGCTCCCCGTCGGCGATGCGCAGGGTCGTCTCCTCCTGCTCCATCGTGTAGGGGTAACTGTGGCCGTTGACCATGAAGACGTCCGGCGTGGTGTCCACCGGGGGGTTGGTGCAGTCCGGCGTGCCGGAGGTGAAGCAGCCGGCCGGGTGGCGGTGCTTGGGGTTGCCCTCCCACACCCAGGCGGCGTTGAGGGTCGAGAGGACCCAGGCGTACTCGCGGTCGATGTCCTTGGGCTCGTGCGAGGTGTCCTGGGGCTCGACGATGAACATGCCGTAGAGCCCCTGCATGACGTGGAGCTGGGTGTCGACGTGGCAGTGGTACCACAGCGTCCCCGCCTTCTTGGCGATGAAGTCGTAGGTGAACGAGGTGCCGGGCTCCACGCTGTCCTGGGTGACGCCGGGGCCGCCGTCCGACTCCCACGGCACGAACTGGCCGTGCCAGTGGATGGTGTGGGGGTGGAAGTGGCTGTGCGAGAACTCGACGATGACGCGGTCCCCCTGCGTCACCCGGATTGTGGGGCCGGGGACGCCGCAGCGGCCGTCCGTCTCGACGGCCGCCGACCCGTCGCCGGGGAGCGGCGTGAAGGGCTCGATGGCGTCGGCGCTGTAGGTGTCGGAGGGGTCGAACGGCTCGAAGCAGAACGCCCACAGGTTGGCGCCGTAGCCGCGCGCCCCGTCAGGCCCGGGGAAGACCTCGTGGCGGTCGAGGTCCACCACGGTCGCCTTGAGGTGCACGGTGCGCCCCGTCTCGCGGTAGTCGGTGCCGGGCTCGAAGCCGAATCCGCCGTCGCCGCCGAAGCAGCCGGCGAGCGGCAGGAGGGACAGGATAAGCAAGGCGGGGAGGAGCGGGCGGACCATGGGCACTCTCGGCGGCGGCCCAGCAGGGGAAGGCGGAAAAAGGGTTGTGGAAGGGTCGCCCAAGCGTCCCGGCGGCCCGCTCCGTCAGTAGATCTGGGTGGGGTCCATGTTGAGGAAGGTCGTGACCTCCACGGTGTAGTGGACGTTGGCTCCCTGCTCCAGTGTCACGATGAGGGTGTAGGAGCCTGCCCGCAGCGTCTCCAGGATGGCCGGCTCCGACTGCGGGGCCAGGAGGACGTTGGGGCCGTTCTGGACGGCGATGGAGACCACGTTCTCGCCCGGCGTTGTCTCCAAGGCCCCGTGGTCCCAGGTCAGGTTGACAAAGGTCGCGACCCCGGCGAGGGGGAGCGAGAAGGGATGCTCCGCCTGGTCGAGGAGGAGGCCCGCCTCCCCGCCGCTCCCCTGCAGGTTGCCGCCCGCGCCGCCGGTGAAGGTCCCCTCGAAGGTCTCCTGCTGGAACGGCGAGGGGCGCTCGGAGGGGTCGGTGACGTAGAGGGTGAAGCGGCCCGACGTGGTTGCGGTGACCGGGTCGCTGGCGAGGAGGATGATGTCGTAGACGCCGGTGCGGGAGAAGCTGCCCGCGATGGTGGCGTCGAGGCTGGACTTGCCGGCGGTCCCCAGCGATTCGCAGAGGTCGCCCGCGACCGTGCGGTCGGCCGCCGGGAGCGGCGCCACCGCCTTGCGGACCGCCACCTTGCCCGCTTCGGTGGTCCCGTAGGGCACCCCGACGACGGGGCCGTGGGTGTGCCCGATGGCTTTGCGGACCGCGTCGCCGGTGCGGAAGCAGTTCCAGGAGAACCTCAGGGGGTCGCCGTCGGGGTCGCTGCTTCCTTTGGCAGAGAAGCGGACGCTCTCCCCGACGACGGTCCAGTCGGTCTGCGCTTCGAGGAGGAAGCTCGCGGGGGAGTTCTTGCCGGTGCCGAGCGTGAGTGCGTGGGTGGCCTGTTCGACGACGTCGCCGACTTTGGCGGTGAGCTTGACCGTCACCTGGCCGTTCTGGAAGTCGTAGGCGTGCTCGATGGACTTGCCGTACTTCACCGTGAGGTGGTCTCCGAGGTCCCAGGTGTAGTTGTCGGCCGAGCCGGTGGCGGTGAAGGTGTAGGCCCCGCCGGGCGCGTCGGGCTCCCCGACCGAGATGCCGAGGCCACCGCCACCACCGGAGCAGCCTGCGAGCAGTGTCGCCGGCAGCGCCGCGAGGATGAGCGCGGCCCGGAGGTTTCGCATGGGCGCTCGATGCCGGACGTCGCGTCATAAGCCTTATGGAAGGGACGACGAGACGATGGACGTTCAAGCGGTCGCTTCCCATGCGTTAAAAGCCGGCCCGCCATCGAAGCGGTGTGCGGGTCGTCTTCGTCGGTCGCCACCGCTCCATCCCGGGCCGGCTGGCCGCCGCGTTCCTGACGTTGGGGGTGTCGCGCCGGATCTGGCTCCACCGCATCACCCGCGAGGTGGACGGCCACGAGGCGCTCGGCCTCCCCCACCGCCGCAACGCCGCCCTGCTTGCCGCCCCCGGACTCGGCCTCCTCCTGCTCCTCATCCTCGGGCCGGCGGTGTCCTGGCTGGTGGGGGCCGTGGTCGCGGCGCCGTTCTTCGTGGCCTCGACCCTGGTGACGGCCCGCACGACGTTCGCCGCGGCCCGGATGCTCAAGCCGTCGCCGGTGCGCTTCGGCCAGGCCTGGGCGCTCTACCTTGCGACCTGGGTTCCCATCCTTGGCAGCCTGTTCTACATCGCCTGGGTGCAGACCCGCCTCAACCGCTTCTGGGCCTACGAACGCAAGCACCCCGAGCACGGCGTCGACCTCGACCTCGGGCTCGAAAAGGACCCCGCTTTCCTGGTGGTCATGGACCGCGCGCTCAAGGCGTCGTACGACGCCGGCAGCCGCTTCGACCGCCACAAGGCGGAGCGCACCCAGGTGCGCGCCGAGCGCGAAGCGGTGCGCCAAGCCGGCGGCTCGGTTCCGGTCCTGC
>DATDQC010000079.1:0-2059 GCA_035292455.1 Thermoplasmatota archaeon | reverse complement strand
AAGGAGGTCGCGCACCGCGGCGGCGACGTCGTGCTCGGTCCGCACGATGGCGTGCGGGAACTCGTAGCGGGTGAGGTGGGGCGCCTGACCCTCCGCGAGCCTGGCGCCGCGGGCCCCGCCCTGCAGCGCTTCCTGGAGGGCGCGCCGCGAGACCGGGCGGGCGGCGTGGATGCGGAAGGCGATGTAGCGCGGGCGGACCGCCTCGACCTTGCTCACGCGGCGCGCCCCCGTTCCGCTTCGGCCGACTTGGCGAGCTCCCCCAGGATGCGGTTCCGGCGCCGGCTGCGGCGGTAGCTCAGGGTGCTGGTGGAGAGTGCCGGGATGGCCCCGAGGGCGATGGCGGCCCACGGCTCCAAGCCAAGACCCTTGACGAGGAGGAGGACGATGGGGGCGGCGGAGGCGAAAAGGACGACGATGGCCCAGAAGGGGAGGAACGGCGCCCGCGCCTCCTGCAACATCGCCTCCTGCTCACCGGCCGTGTAGGAGCGCGCCTCGGCCACCAGCGGCCGGCCGCGCGAGGCGAAGACCCCCCGCACGACGCGGTACGCCTCGTCGAAGCCGCGGCTCCGGCGCCGTCCCATCTCGTAGCGGGTCGGCGTGAAGCGGACCACCTCGGTCCGGCCGTCCCGGTCCTCCACGGCGAGCCCGGTCTGCGTCACCTTGCCGTCGGAGGAGGCGAACGGGCTCACGAAACCCCCCGTGACGTCGTACGCGGCGGGGTAGACCGCGACGGCGTCGTCCCACCGGAGGAACGGGCGCCACCTCCGCACGAAGAGCGGCCGCGACGGCGCGATACCCTCGTCGTGGATGCGCACCGGTCCAGGGGCAAAGAGGAGAAGGCCGGCGAGAAGCAGCAGCGGCGGGAGGGCGTAGTAGCCGTAGAGTTCGGGACGGCGGGAGCGCAGCAGGTTCTCCAGGCTCCCGAGGACGAACACGGCGAGGGTGAGCATCAGGGCGGCGTAGACGATGGGGTGGGCGCGCGGCGGCCGGTACTCCCACAGCAGCCGGCCCCGCCCGCTCATGCCTTCCCCGCAAGCTGGACGATGGCTTCGGCAAGGTCGCCGCCGGTCGCCTCGAGGGCCTTGCGGGCCTCCACCTCGCCGCGGCCGGTCCTCTCCGCCACCATCTTGACGTCGTCGTCGGTGAAGGGGGGCTTGGGGGCGCGCTCGCGGACCGTGGGCTGGCCACTGAGCTGCCAGGTCTCGACGCCCTGGGCGCGCATCACCGAGACGGTCGCCTTGGCGAAGACGTAGTCGCGCTCCGGGGTGCGGATCACGACCTCCTCGACGTCCGGGATGTCGCGCACGTCGATGCCGAGGCGCTTCATCATCGCCCCGAGCTGCCGGGGGTCGGCGCCGCCCATTCCGGGGATCATCGGGCGACGCCAAGCCTTAGGTCGGTTTGACCCTTCCCGAAGCGGATGAAGGCCCTCCCGGTCCGGGAGTTCCGTCGCCTCGACCGAAACAGCGAGGAGCTCGGGGTCCCGCTCGCCCGCCTCATGGCGAACGCCGGCAAGGCCCTCGCCAGGGCCGTGGCCCGCCGGCTCCCCAAGGGGGGCGAGGCGCTCTTCCTGTGCGGCAAGGGCAACAACGGAGGCGACGGCCTCGCTGCGGCAGCGCTCCTCCACCGGCAGGGCAAGGCCATCCGCGTCGTGCTCGCGGAGGGTACGGTGCAAGGACCGGGGCGGGCGTTCCTGCAGCAGCTCCCTCCCGGCACCGTCGAGCGCTGGAACGGCCGGAACCGCGCCCCCCACCGCGGCGTCCTGGTGGACTGCCTGCTTGGCTCCGGCCTCGAAGGCGCCCCCCGACGCCCCTACGACGCCATCATCCGGTTCGTGAACCGCCACCGCGCCCGCCTCACGGTCGTCTCCTGCGACGTCCCGAGCGGCTTCGGGACGACGCTGGCGGTGCATCCCCATGTCACCGTGACGTTCCACGCCGCGAAGGAGGGCATGAGCACCGCCAACAGCGGCCGCATCGAGGTGGCGCGCATCGGCATCCCGAGCCGCGCCGCCGAGGTGGGTCTTGGCGACCTCGACCTCGGTTACGTGCGCCCCGCG
>DATDQC010000078.1:0-5720 GCA_035292455.1 Thermoplasmatota archaeon | reverse complement strand
CAGGAGGTCGGAGAGGGAGTTGCCACCGAGGCGGTTGGCGCCGTGCAGGCCCGCCGCGGTCTCGCCCGCCGCGAACAGGCCGGCGACCCGGGTCATCTGCGACTCAGGGTCCACGCGCACACCGCCCATGATGTAGTGCATCGTCGGGCCGACCTCCATGGGCTCCTTGGTGATGTCCACCCCGGCGAGCTCCTTGAACTGGTGGTACATGGACGGGAGCTTCTTCCTGACGTAGTCCGCCGGGCGCCAGGAGATGTCCAGATACACGCCGCCGTGGGGGGTGCCGCGGCCCGCCTTGACCTCGGACATGATGGCGCGCGCCACGACGTCGCGGGTGAGGAGCTCGGGGGGCCGGCGGGCCTCCTTGTCGCCGTCGAGCCAGCGCTTCGCCTCCTCCTCGGTGTCGGCGAAGTCCTTCTTGAACATCTCCGGCACATAACGATACATGAAGCGCTCGCCCTTGGTGTTGCGGAGGATGCCGCCCTCACCGCGCACCCCCTCGGTGACGAGGATGCCGCGGACACTCGGGGGCCACACCATGCCGGTGGGGTGGAACTGCACGAACTCCATGTCCATGAGCTCGGCGCCCGCCTCGTAGGCGAGGCCGAAGCCGTCGCCGGTGTACTCCCACGAGTTCGAGGTGACCTGGAACGCCTTGCCCACCCCGCCGCAGGCGAGGACGACCGCGTGGGTGCGGAAGAGGTGGAGCGCCCCCGACTCGCGCTCGTAGGCGACGCAGCCCGAAATTTGGTTGCCGTCCTTCATGAGCCGCGTCACGGTGTGCTCCATGAAGACGTCGATGCCGGAATGCACCCCCTTGTCCTGCAGGGTCCGGATGATCTCGAGGCCGGTGCGGTCGCCGACGTGGGCGAGGCGCGGGTACTGGTGGCCGCCGAAGTTGCGCTGGCTGATCCAGCCCTCCTGGGTGCGGTCGAAGACGGCGCCCCAGCGCTCGAGCTCGCGGACCCGCTCCGGCGCCTCCTGGGCATGAAGTTGCGCCATGCGCCAGTGGTTGAGGAACTTCCCGCCCCGCATGGTGTCGCGGAAGTGCACCTTCCAGTTGTCGCGGGCGTCGGCGTTGGAGAGCGCTGCGGCGACACCCCCCTCGGCCATGACGGTGTGCGCCTTCCCGAGAAGCGACTTGCAAAGCAGGGCGGTCTTGCAGCCCTGCGCCGAGGCCTCGATGGCGGCCCGGAGGCCAGCCCCTCCGGCCCCCACGACCACGACGTCGTAGGTGTGCTCCTTCGGGGGCGAGGCGGGGGGGCTCAAACCGGCAGCCCCCAGAGGTGGGTTGCTCCGCTCTGGCCGACCCAGCGGATGTAGATGTCCGTGAGCGCGACGGAGAAGAGGCTCGCCATCGCCCACAGCATGTGGTTCTGGTTCAGGCGGGTGACGTACTGCCAGAACGTGTAGCGGGTCTGACTCACCGCGTCGCAGGAGTAGCAGTCGAGGCGGCCCCCCACGAGGTGGCGGAAGGAGTGGCAGCCGAAGGTGTAACCCGCGAGGAGGCCGACGTTCAACGCCATGAGGACGTTCCCGACGCCGAAGTAGAAACCGTGCGGGGTCCAGATGCCGCGGACGGCGTCCCAGGCGAGGAACCCGAGGACGAGGATGGCGGCGTAGAGGAAGTAGCGGTGCAGGTTCTGCACGATGAGGAGGCCGCGCTCGCCCTTGTACCTGACACCCTTGGCGGCCTCGACGCCGCAGCCGGCGGGTCGCGCCACGAAGGAGCGGTAGTACGCCTTGCGGTAGTAGTAGCAGGTGAAGCGGAAGCCGGCGGGGAGCGGCAGCACCAGGAACGCCGGGTTAGCGAAGAAGACCCCAAGCACCGGCAGGCCGGTGAGGAACGAGGGGACGAAGTGCGTGAAGTCGGGCGTCCCGAAGGGGGAGAGGTAGTGGTGGTCCCCGTTGTCCACCTCGAAGAAACGGGTCGCCTCGTCGTTCCCCTCGAAGACGCGGAAGGTGGCGTAGACGACGAAGCCGCCGAGGATGAGCAGGATGACGAGCGGCTCGACCCACCAGGCGTCGCGGCGTCCGGTCCCCAGGAACGTCCGGGCGTGGGGCGCCTCGAGCGCATCGGCCATTGGGCGTGGGACTTGGGGCGCGGTTAAGGCGCTTTTGCCTTGCCGCCTCCCGTTGGGGACCGTTTCACGCCGCGAGGCCAACCCTTTTCTTCCCCAGGCGCCCCTACCCGCCCCCATGGGACGCTTCGCCCGCTCCTGGCACCTCTGCAAGGCCAGTGCGCACGTCGTCAAGCAGGACAGGGAATTGCTCTGGATGCCGGTGCTGTCGTTCGTCAGCACGCTGATCGCCATCGCCGCGGTCGCCGGCGTCGGCTACGTGGGCGGCCTGTGGCCCGAGGTGCAGGACGCAGAGGGCAACGTCAAGCCGCTCGCCTTCGTCCTCACGTTCGCACTCTACATCGCACTCGCCTTCGTGACCCTGTTCTTCAACGCCGCGGTCGTCTCGGGCGCCACGGAGCGCCTCAAGGGCGGCGACCCCACGGTCGGCTCGGCCCTCCGGGGCGCCTGGTCGAAGGTCGGGCGCATCTTCCTGTGGTCCATCGTCGTCGCCACCGTGAACGTCATCCTGCAGATGCTCCGCGAGGCGTCGCGCCGCAGCCGCTCGCCGATGCTGGGAAGCCTTCTCACCAGCTTCGCCGGCATGGCGTGGAACCTCGCGACCTACTTCATGGTCCCCGTCCTCCTGTTCGAGGCGGAGGGCATCGGCTCCTCGTTCCGCCGCTCGGCCGGCCTCTTCAAGAAGACCTGGGGCGAGACCGTCATCGGCGAGGCGGGCATCGGGCTGGTCGCCGGTGTTGCAACCTTGGTGGTCGTGCTCCTCAGCGCGTTCGTCATCTCGCTCCTTGCCCCTGCCGGGATTGCTGGGCTTGTGGTCGGCGCCCTTCTGGCGGTGACCGCTGTGGCCCTCACGGTGGCGTACTTCGCTATCCTGCAGGGCGTCTACAAGGCGGCACTCTACCAGTACGCCACGACCGGCCAGGCCGGAGGGGCATTCACCCCCGACGACCTCGGCGGCGCCTTCCACCGCCGGGCGGCGTGAGACGCGAGGCGGAGGTCGGGAGGCTCAGGGTTTGCCGGTTCCAGGGCAGAAGCAAGCGGGGGCCTGGCCACGCCGGAGCGGTCCCTTGGATTGGATGGATGGGTAACGTGAAGTAGCGTTTATCTGGAGGAAGCGTGGCTGAGGGCGCGAAGGCCAACGGCTGTCCAGCCGGGATTAATAGTGCGCCGAGGTAGCCGGGTCGTCGCGCAAGCGGCGAGATGGACGACATGATTCGACCGACTTGGATGGCTGCACTTCTGCTGATGGCGGGGCTTGGCCTTGCGCCTGCCGGGACTGCCGAGCAAGACGCCGGCCTGCCTGACGCCGGCTCGGCGCCAAGCCTTGACTTCGCGCCGTCCTTCGGCGCGATGGTCCTTGTGAACCGGAACGCACTGCTGGCGGCGCTGGCCAACCCGACCGAAGTCAGCGTGCAAGAGGGCGTGCTGGATGCGCTCAACGTCGGCGTCTATTGCTGGTTGGCCCACGAACTGGGCTATAGCCCTGGACCTACCTGCCTCCCGACTGGAGGCTTGGTCGAGTGCATCGAGGAATCGCCCGAGAACGCTTTGGAGTGCATGGGGAGTACGGTGTGCCCGGAGATGCCGAAAACTCTGCCGTTCCGGGGTTTTGCAACACTCATCAACGCCCAGAACGCAGACAACTACTTGCTTGGCGGAGCCCCTAAGTTTGAAGGACCCCACTTGATTGTGAACATCTATGCTTCCCAAAACCAAGTCTGGGGCTATCTCCCAGTGAAAATCAGGTACGACCCCCTCACAAGATGTGATGGGCTATGAAGAGTTGGCTATTGGTAGCAGTTTTGGTGCTTCTCGGTAGCGCTCTGTCGGCTTGCACTTCCCCGGGAAACTCCTGGGGGGAAGGAAGCCAACCTCAGGGTTCTACTTCGAATCAGTCCGGAGATGAGCCCAATCCAACCTTGGACGAAACCTTGCCGGCGTCCATCATCCAATTCCAGGGTTGCGGTTACTATTGGTCCGAGTACGTGATGCCAACCGGAAAATCTCCTGGAAGCCGGCCGCCTGGATGGGAACCAAGCGGCCAAATATTCAGCGGAACTGATTTGGACATCTATGATTGCGAGAGAGTCTCCATTGGTGAACTCGAGCGGCCCGCCATCCTGATCCTGGAAAGTCATGGCCAGTTCAATCCCCCTCCGCACTGCACCGATGGGGATGCAGGCATCATGCGAATGGTCGAGAAGATTGTCACGAACGACGCCAACGTCGCCTCGGTGCTTTCCGAGTCGTACGACATCGACTCCTATGTTGCGGACATCGAGTTGAGCATCGTCGAGGGTCCGCCGGAGCGGGTCGAGATGGAGTGGACCGTGGAGGGCCACCCTTCGTCCAAGCTCGTGATGTACTACCAATCAGCCCCACTCGGGGAAGTCTCGAACTCGGACCGTTGGTTTTCGCCGTTCCGCGAGGGGATGGCCTGGATTCAGATTGAGCGCAACGCCGTCGTGCCCACCCCATTGGACCTTTTCCCCTCGACTGGCCACATGAGCGAACCCATGCTCCCGGCGGATTTTTGGGGAGGGGATTACCTCGGAAGGAGCTCCATCTACTACTCGATGAACGGGACCGCCGAATTCACTTTCTTCCGTGATCTCCAATGCGAACAGCCCTGGTAACCGCTCTCGCAGCTCTGCTGGCCGCGCTCGCCCTCGCCCCGGAGGTGTCGGCATCCTCTCAGGAGCTCTCCTTCGCAGGTAACGCGCAGTGGCGAGGCGACCTGGATTCGGAGACCCATTGGCTCGTCCTTGCAACATCGCCCAGCGGAGAATCCGAAGCCGAGTTCACGTTTGACTCCGCGGTTGAGGAAACCGTAAACACCCGTTTTTGGTTGGCCCGGACGACGATCCAGCACGCTTTTGGGCCCCCCGTTTCGAGCCGTTCCACGACGGAGATGGCCAATCCAAACCACATCCGGATTTCCCAAAAGGATGGCGCGGTCAGCACGCTTGTCATGGAGGCCTCCGCCATCCGCCTCGCGGCACCCCAAAGTACGGGGGCCGTGTTCGAGCCGAAGTCCCCGGCGGAAGATTACGCCAACTATCTGTGGGGATGGGATCCTGTCGATGCGTACGGTGTCGGCGAAGGTTCTCCCGGGACGAACCAAGTCTTCTTGCGCATCACCGACCTCCGAAACGCCAACCTTCACGTCGAGGCCGAAGGCATCCGTTACCTGGCGTGGCACAACTTCACCGCGTCCTGCTCCACCGAACCCTGCCCTTCCGGAGGGGCTTTCACAAGCAAGACCCACCACGAGCCAGGCGGAGTCTCCATCCATGAGTACTCCTGGACCGTGGAGAGGTTCTTCCCCGCGGGGGCGCATCTCGAGGGTGACTTCTCGATTCTCCAGGCTGCGGCGGGCGGCTCCAGCCTCGACCTTGGCGTACAAGGCTCGCTCCGCCTGCCCTCGGCGTCCTGGGATCCTGCCTGCGAAACCTGCATCAATCCCGCCAACCGCACGCTGTGGGCGGAAGGGAACCTGCGACTCGCCGGCATCCAGCCTGAAGGCGACGGCCGTCTCGAGGCCACCCTGTCGGGCGACGTCGCCTCCGCAAGGCTCGATGAGGAGCATGCCGAACCCGCCGCGCTCTTTGGCGTCGCCCTGGTCGCGACCGCCACCGT
>DATDQC010000077.1:0-2057 GCA_035292455.1 Thermoplasmatota archaeon | reverse complement strand
AGGGCAAGGCGTGAGCCTGTCGGGGGCGGAGGCCGCCCGCCTCTCGCAGGCGCCTACCCTGGACTACGCCGCCATCGGGTTCCGCTGCGGCCTCGAGATCCACCAGCAGCTCGACACCCGGAAGCTCTTCAGCCCATGCCCGAGCGACGTCGTCGCCCCAGAGGAGATCGTCCGGCGCACGGTCGGCCGCGTCGACCGCCGCCTTCGGGTGACCCAGTCGGAGCTGGGGGAGACCGACCCGGCGGCCCTCGCCGAGGCGCGGCGGGGACGCTCTTTCCGCTACCTCGTCATCGAGGGGCTCACCAGCCTGGTGGAGACCGACGAGGAGCCCCCCCACCCGATGTGCGACGAGGCGCTCGACGTGGCGCTGCAGCTTGCCGGCCTCGTGGGGGCGAAGCCCGCCGCCGAGGTCCACGTCATGCGCAAGACCGTCATTGACGGCTCCAACACCTCGGGGTTCCAGCGCACCGCCCTTGTTGCCACCGGCGGCAAGGTGGACGCCGAGGGGGGCGACGTCGGCTTGTGGACGATGGCGCTGGAGGAGGACTCCGCCCGCAAGCTCGAGGAGCGGCACGACGGCCTCGTCACCTACACCCTCGACCGCCTCGGCATCCCCCTCCTCGAGATCTCCACGGCGCCGGACATCAAGGACCCGGCCCACGCCCAGCGCGTCGCCGCCCGCATCGGCGCCCTCCTGCGGGCGACCGGGCGTGTGAAGCGCGGCCTGGGGACCATCCGGCAGGACCTCAACGTCAGCGCGGGTGTGGGTGAACGCGTCGAAATCAAGGGATGCCAGGACTTGCGCGCAATCCCAAGAATCATTGAGACGGAATGCAGAAGACAACTCTGGCTCTATTATGTCGCGCAAGAATTGAAGGCACGCGGATTCCATCTTGCGGCCCAGGCTCATTTCCACGACGTGACGAGTTTGGTCGAGTCTGCGGATTCCAAAATCATTAGGAATTCGCTTTCGCAAGGGGCACGAGTTCTTGCAATTCGTTTGACAACTTGGAACGGATTGCTTCGCGGTGCAACCCCAAACGGCCCACGAATGGGTCGAGAACTCGCAGACCATGCACGAGTCGCCGCAGGTGTAAACGGAATATTCCACAGCGATGAATTGCCCGGATATGGTATCTCCGAGCAACAGGTGGCTGCAATTCGGGTCAAACTTTCATGCACCGCAGTGGATGCTTTCGTCTTGTGCGTGGATAAACGGGACAAGGCAGAATTGGCCCTGAAGGCAGTCATGGAACGGGCCAAGGAGGCTATTTTCGGGAGTCCCAAGGAAGTCCGCGGCGTCCAGCCCGACGACTCGACCCGATTCCTCCGCCCCATGCCGGGGGCGGCGCGTATGTACCCCGAGACCGACGTGCCGCCAACCCGCATCACGTCCGAGCGTTGGCAGAAAATCCTGCGAAACCTCCCGCCAAAGCCAGAGGAACGCATCGCCGCCTTCGTCAAGCAGCATGGGCTCCCCAAGGAGGTCGCCCAGCAGCTTCTGCACGAAGGGCTCGAGGTGGAGTTCGAGCGCCTTGCGGCGGGCGGCGCCGACGCCGGACTGGCGGCGCGCGCGCTCCTGCAGTTCGTCCCCGCCCTCAAGGACCCTGAGCGCGGCCTCGCAGCCCTGCCGGATCTGTTCGCGGCGGCCAAGGCGGGCCGCTTCGCCAAGGAGGCGCTCCCCGAGCTACTCAAGGCGCTCGACGCCGACGCCGCGCTCACCCCCGAGGCCGTGGTGGCGCGGCTTGGTGCCGGCGCCGTGGACGCCGCCGCGGTGGACACCGTCTGCCGCCGCGTCGTCGGGGAGCGCCTGGCCTTCGTCCGCGAGAAGGGGGCGGACGCCGCGGGCCCCCTCATGGGCCCCGTCATGGCGGAGCTCCGCGGCAAGGCGGACGGCAAGCTCATCGCGGCGCGCCTCCAGGCCGCCATCCAAGAGGCGCTGCGCTGACCGCCTTCGCTCCCGTGACACGAGAACATCCAGCCCGTCCCGTGAGAACGGCCAGGCGTTTGGGACTCGTGGCACGGCGCCGGACGTTGGGAGATTGGCTCGCTGCCGG
>DATDQC010000076.1:0-2023 GCA_035292455.1 Thermoplasmatota archaeon | reverse complement strand
CGGCGGTCGCGCTCGCCATCGAGGTGTGGGCCTGGTTGGGGACCTGGATGGTGATGGTGTAGTCGCCGTCACGGGCGTCCTCGTCGCGGAACGGCCAGAGCCAGGTGACCTCGGCGGCGCGGTCGTGGAGGCCGTGCACGTGGGCGTTCTGGCTCACGAAGCGGTCGACCGAGGTTGGCGACGAGGGTCCCTCGACGGTGAGGGTGATGTTCTCGACGTCCACGTCGTAGGTCCCCCATGGGCTGTTGACGCCGGAGTGGATGAGGAGGCGTCCGGCCGCGACCTGGGGGTGAAGGAACTCGACGTAGACCGGATTGAGGATGGCGAGGTCGAGCCGCGGCTGGTGCTCGGCGTCGGAGACCAGGCGGATGTACCCCTCGGCCGTCTGGTCGTCCCCGGCGGCGTCGCCCGGGTCCTGGAACCAGTCGATGCGGACGTTGAACCCGTCGGTCTTGGGGATGGTGGCCTGCGAGACGGCGAGCGGGATGGCGTACTCGACGATGCCCGCCTCGTCGGGGACGAAGATGGGGTTCCCGTCGGGGGCGGTCTGGCCCGCGAGGCCGTCGTTGGCGCCCAGGCTCTGGGTGTCGACGAGATGGGCCGTCATCTCCCCCTGCATGACGACGGGGCCCGCATCCAGGTTGGCGTCGGGGCCGAAATCGTTGCCTTCCCGCATGGTGACGCGGACGGTGAAGCTGGGGAGGGCGTTGGGGAGGCCGTTCCAGCCGGCGCCCGAAAGGTCCGGATTGCGCTCCGAGCTGAAGAAGTCCCGCACCTCGAAGTAGAGGTAGGCCACGGGTTCCACGCCGGAGTCGATCTCCACGTCGGCTGCGATGCCGCGCTCGGGGTGGAAGCGGGGGCGTCCGTTCTCGATGAAGTCGTACTCCACCGGCCCCGAGGTGGAAAATCCATAGATGGTGTTGAAGTCGAAATCGCCGAGAGGGGTCTCGGCGAAGGTCGGGAAGCTCGTCCCTCCGACCTCGAAGAACTCCACGTCCATCGGCTGCGTGTTGATGGGGAACGCGTTGAACGTGTCGAAGATGTGGAAATGCAGCGTGGTCGGCGTCGAGGCCCGGGGGTTGTTGAGTTCGGCCGAGGCCGGGGCGACAGCCAGCAGGGACAGGGCGAAGCCTGCGGCAAGCACTCTCACGCGCATGGGGGGCCGTCCGTCTCCAGGGCATTTATCCCTTACGGTCGTCCGGTTGAAACCCTACCCTGACCACCCTGCGCCCCCGGCCCCGGAGGCGGCGGCCTGAGCGCCGGCCGGCGCCGCGGGCGGCGTCCAGTCCAGGTGGTCGAGGAGGATCTCCGCGAGGTCGCGCGCCTGCATCTTGCCCTCCTGGCCGGTGAGGTTGAGGCCGTCGGTCATCATGGTGAGGCAAAACGGGCAGGCGGTGGCGACCGTGTCGGCGCCGGTGTCGGCGGCCTGCTTGGCCCGGATGACGTTGATGCGCTCATGTTCCTCCTTGACCTCGAACCACATGTTGGCGCCCCCGGCGCCGCAGCAGAGTCCCTGCTGGCGGTTTTGCGCCATCTCGAGGACGGGGAGGCCGTGGTTGGCCTTGCGGAGGACCGCCCGCGGGGCGTCGCCGATGCCGTTGTGGCGCATCAGGTAACAGGAGTCGTGGTAGGTGACCTTCAGCTCCTGGCCTCGTTTGAGGGGGAGCCGACCCTCTGCAAGGAGCCGTTCGAGGAGAACCGTGTGGTGAACGACCTCGAAGGAGCCGCCGAACTCCGGGTACTCCTTGGCGAGGGTGTTGAAGCAGTGCGGACACTGCGCGATGATCTTTTTGACACCGTGCCCCCGCAGGGTCGCAAGGTTCTCCAGCACCGACTGCTGGAAGCGGCCCTCCTCGCCGAGGCGCCGGGCGGGGTCGCCGTTGCACCTCTCCTCGGGGCCGAGGATGGCGAAATCGACATGGGCGGCGTTGAGGAGGGTCGCGATGGCCCGCGTGACCTCCTGGTTCCGCGGGTCGTAGGAGCCCGAGCAGCCCACCCACCAGAGCCACTCGAAGGCCTGGCC
>DATDQC010000075.1:0-2587 GCA_035292455.1 Thermoplasmatota archaeon | reverse complement strand
CCTTGCCCTGCGCGATGGCCCAGGCGAAGATGCGGCGCTTCACGAAGGAGGACTTGGCGACACTCTCCTGCAGTCGCCCGTGGATCTTCTCGTAGAGGCGCGGCACCGACATCATGATGGTGGGGTGCGCCACCTGCATGTCGTCGGTGAGGGTGTCGATGCTGCGGGCGAAGACCACTTTGGCCCCCAGCCGGTAGGCGGCAAAGTGCCCGCCGAGCCGCTCGAAGACGTGGGAGAGCGGCAGGAAGGAGAGGAAGACGTCCTCCGGACCGATCTTGACGAGTTCCAAGGCGGCGGTGTTGGAGGCGAAGTTGAGGTGGGTGAGCATCGCCCCCTTGGGGTCCCCCGTGGTGCCCGAGGTGTAGACCAGGCTCGCGAGGTCGTCCGGCTTCACCTTGGAGGAGAGGTCGTCGAGCCGCCCGGGGTTCTTGGCCGCCCAGGCCCGCCCCGCCTCGAGGAAGGCGTCGTAGGTGAGGACCCCCTTCTCGGGGCTGGCGCCGGACAGCAGGACGAGCGTCTTGGTGTGCTTGAGGGAACCCCGCACCTCGAGGGTGCGGGCCAGCACGCCGGCGTCCTGCACGAAGGCGACCTTGGCCTCGCTGTCGTTGAGGATGTAGGCGCCGCGCTCCCCAGTGAGGTTGTCGTAGATGGGGACCGTCACGAAGCCCGCGAGCTGGTCGGCGAAGTCCACCTCGGCCCAGCGGGGGGAGTTCTTGCTCCACAGGGCCACGCGGTCGCCCGGCTTGACGCCAAGGGCGAGGAGGCCATGGGCGGCGTCGCGGGCGGCCTGCCCGAACTCGCGGTAGCTGCGGCTTCGCCACGCGCCGTCCTGGAACCACTCCTGGGCCGGCAGGTCCCCGTGCTTTGCCACGGCGTCCCGAAACAGCGCACAAAGGGTCCGGTAGTCGTCCGCCACGAAGAATCCCCGAGCGCCCACGCAACCCCCCGGCCCCTGAAAAGGTGCACGGCGGCAAGCCCTTGACCGGCGCCCCCCATGCGCGGCGCGTGGAAGCCGACCCCGGCTCGCGCGAACCGCGCGCCAACTACCACTTCCTCACCAGTTGCGTGATGCCGCGCCCCATCGCCTGGATCACCACGGTGGACCCCAAGAGCGGCGTGGTCAACGCGGCCCCCTTCTCGTGGTACAACGCGGTGTGCGCCGACCCCCCCATGGTGATGACCGCCATCCTGGAGCGCTCCCCCGGCGTCCTCAAGGACACGGTCCGCAACATCCGCGCCACCAAGGAGTACGTCGTCAACGTCAGCCCCCGGAGCATGGTGGAGCCCATGGTGAAGTCCTCCGGCGACTACCCGCCCGACGTCTCCGAGGTCAAGGAACTCGGCCTCCGCACCGTGCCAAGCCGCAAGGTGCGCCCGCCCCGCCTCGCCGACAGCCCGGTCCACCTCGAGTGCCGCCTCGACCGCGAGATCCCCCTCGGCCGCACCCAGAAGGTGAGCCTCGTCCTTGGGGAGGTGGTCCACATGGCGGCCGACGACGCCGTCCTCGACGCCCGCGGCAACGTGGACCCCGCCAAGCTGGTCCTCGCGGCGCGCCTCGGGGGCTCCGAGTACAGCGACACCGAGCGGTTCTTCACCGTGAAGCGGCCACCGCAGGCCGACCCCCTCCGACGCGGCTCCTAGTCCGCGTCGCCGCGGGCCGGTTCCTTCGAGGGATGCCCCCGGTTGGCGAGCCTGGCCACCGTCCGTTCGTCGTGGTCGATGCGGAGCCCGGTGATTCGCCCTTCGCCCGCGACCCGGAGGACGCCGATGGGGCGGCCCCACCCTTCGCCGTCCCACTCGACCACGACCGGCTCGCCGTCGAGCTCCATGACGCGCCCCACCAATTCCTCGGAGAGCTTGTACTCCTCCTGGAGGGCGCGCCGCACCGCCGCCGGCCCCTCCCCGAGGAGCTCGCCGTCGCGGATGCAGGGGGCGCCCTGGGCCACATGGGCCTCAAGGCCCTCGAGGTCGTGCCCGTTGAAGGCCCGGATGGGCAACCCGAGCACTTCGCGAGGCGGGGGGGACATGGAAAGCCAGGCAGGCATCGGCCTTTCAAGTGGAAAAGGTGCGCGGCGAACATGTTCAGGAGCGGGATGAACGATGAAAATCCGAAAAGCTGCCAACGAGCTTGGCGGCAAAGCTGCGCAGGGGAAGGTGGGGGTGCAGGGGGCGCAAGCCCCCTGCGAGCCCCCTTACCTTCGGACAAACGCGGTTCGGCGAGCGTAGCGAGCCGAATCCCGTTTGTCCGGTTGGAATGGGTCCGGCCAGATTTGAACTGGCGATATTCACCATGTCAAGGTGACGTCATAACCGCTAGACCACGGACCCGAGGCCGGAGCGCATCGGCGCTCTGGCCGCGGCGCGCCGACGCAAGGTCGGCGCGCCCAGGCCAGCGCGAGGGGCGCCCACGCGCCCATTGGGGGCGCGCAGGGCCGCCGACAGGAGGCCCCCACTTAACCCCTACGAGTCTCCGTCCCGGTTCAATCGTCTTCCTCGTCATCCCCCGACGCCGCGGAGGCGCGGTCCTGCGCCTTCCACTGCTGGAAGACGTCGTTGATCCGGTTGCTGAGGTCGCGGCGGGCGACCC
>DATDQC010000074.1:0-9569 GCA_035292455.1 Thermoplasmatota archaeon | reverse complement strand
CGGAAGTGGGGCGGGGGTTCCGCCAAGCGATTTTCATCCACCCCGACGAGAAGGGCCTGCGGGAACCTCCCGCGGCCGTCGAGCGCATCGGCGAGGTCCACGAGATCCACGGGGTGGGCCCCGGCGACCGCGAAGTTGAAGGCCGCGCCTGCGCCCGCCGCTTCGACCACGTCGGGGTCAATCTTCTGCATCCACGAGGACCCCAGGACCACTGTGCGGGGTGGGGCGGGCAGCCCCTCGACCAGCCACATCTTGTAGGCGGCCTCCTGCTCCGGGAGGGGGGGAACGTTGCTGGTCGGGAACTCGCCCCTCGGGTTGGCGTAGACGTTGAGGGAACCCACCGCCACGAAGACCAGGAGGGCACAGGCCAGGGCGGACGGCAGGCTGCGTCCCCACGACCGTGCGATGGCGGCACCCTGCTCGCCGCCCGGGAGCTCGAGCAGGGCGAGTTCGGGGGCGCGTGGACGGGTGGTTTGGGGGTCGTTCATCGTCATTCTCAGAATTGGTAGTACAGGAAAGGACTCTCGCGGCTCATCCAGACGATGCTGAGGGCGAAGATGGCGCCCAGGGCGGCACCCCTCCAGCGCGTCGACCGCAGGCTCATCTCCACGGTGGGGCGTGCCAGCAGGACGAAGAGGACGCCGAGGCCCACCAGCGCCGCCGTCAGGGTCGCGACCTCGGCCAGGCCGAGCGTCCCCACGCCGGCCATGGCGCGGTACACCGACCCCGCGGTCGCCAAGCTGCCGGACCGGAAGATGACCCAGCCCACGACGACGAGCAGGAACGTCAGGCCGCGCTGGACCGGGCGAGGAAGGCGGTCCCACGAGCCGTGGACGCTGCGATAGAGGACGAGGAGTCCGGCATGGTAGAGCCCCCAGAGGACGAACGTCCATGCGGCCCCGTGCCAGAGGCCTCCGAGGGCCATCACCACCACGATGTTGACGCGGGCCCGGACCTCCCCCTTGCGGCTCCCGCCGAGCGGGATGTAGAGGTAGTCGCGCAGCCAGGTGGAGAGGCTGATGTGCCAGCGGCGCCAGAAGTCGGTCGGGTTGAGCGCCTGGTATGGAGCGCGGAAATTGATGGGGAATCGCAGGCCCAGCATCGCCCCCAGCCCAAGCGCCATGTCCGAATAGCCGGAGAAGTCGAAGTAGAGCTGAAGGGTGTACCCCAGGGCCGCGGTCCAGCCCTGT
This sequence comes from Thermoplasmatota archaeon, assembly GCA_035292455.1. Taxonomy (GTDB): domain Archaea; phylum Thermoplasmatota; class E2; order JACPAO01; family JAHFTW01; genus DATDQC01. Next base: position 8,379 of record DATDQC010000074.1, on the reverse strand, counting down.
AGCATCGTGAGCCCCTCGGGTTGCGCCCAATAGGGGTCGACGTGGGCGGCCAGCGTGTCCGCCACCAGGACTTTCTTGGCCAGCCCGAGGATGAAGAACTGGGCCCCCACGCCGAAGAAGGCGGCCTGCGGACGCCGGGGGATGGCATCCAACTGGTCGCCCAGGCTCCGGTACCGGACGATGGGGCCGGCCACCAGCTCAGGGAAGAGGCTGACGAACGCGAGATACTTGGGGAAATCCCGGGTCGCCTGGACCTCGCCCCGGTAGACGTCGATGACGTAGCTCATCGTCTTGAAGGTGAAGAAGGAGATCCCGACGGGGAGGACGATGGAGAAATACGGGATCTCCACGCTGCTCCCCAACAGGTGGAACAGGCTGCGGGCGCCGGCCGCCGCAAACATCGCGTACTTGAAGAACGCCAGGACGCCGAGGTTGAAGACGATGGAGCATGCCAGCCAGGCCCGCTTGGGCCGCCGCTCCTGCGCGGCCGCCACCCGGAGCGCAAGAAGATAGTCGACCACCGCCGCAGCGAGGAGAAGGACGCTGAACCGGACGTCCCAGAAACTGTAGAACGTGAAGCTCGCCAGGGTGACCCAGAGCAGTTTGCCTCGGCGCCACGGGAGCAGCCAGTAGCCGGCAAGGACGACGGGCAGGAACGCAAAAAGGAAACAGCGGGTGTTGAACAGGGCGTCGCACGACAACGGACGACCTCGACCGACTTCCGACCTGGAGACGCCCATTTGGAGGTTGCGAACCCGTCGCCCACCTTCTTAAAGGGAGGAAACCCCTCGCGCCTTCCGTGCGCGTGCTGTGCGCCATCCCCTGCTACAACGAGGAGGTGGCCATCGGCTCGGTGGTGCTGCGGGCGCGCCGCCACGTCGACGAGGTGGTCGTGGTGGACGACGGCTCGCAGGACCGCACCGCCGAGGTGGCGGAGCTCGCCGGGGCCCGCGTCCTGCGGCACCGCCGCAACCAGGGCAAGGGGGAGGCGTACCGGACCCTCTGGGCCTACGCCCGGGAGCACGGCTTCGATGCGCTCGTCTGCCTCGACGGCGACGGCCAGCACGACCCCGACGAGGCCCCGCTCCTCCTGGCCCGCCTCCAGCACGGGGACGACCTGGTGGTGGGGACGCGTTGGGGAAAGCGCACCGGGATGCCGCTGTGGCGGCGCGTCGGAAAACGCATCCTGGACTATGGCACCGCGCTCGCCTCGTCGCGGTCGGGCAAGGGCCCCATCCTCACCGACAGCCAGAGCGGCTTCCGGGCCTACAGCCGGCGCGCCTTGGAAGCCATCGCGCCCGACTCGGCTGGCTTCTCGGTGGAGAGCCAACTCCTGGTAGACGCCAACGCCAAGGGGTTGCGGATTGGCGAGACGCGCATCCACTGCCGCTACGACGTCAAGGGCTCCACCCAGGGACCGGTGAACCACGCCAGCAGCGTCCTCAACGACATCCTGGTCATGGTCGGCATCCGGCACCCCCTTCTCCTCCTCGGAGTGCCGGGTGTTGCGGCCGGTCTCCTGGCCCTGGTGGCGCTCACCCTGGGGCTCACCGACCACACCGGCGGATTCGACCGCTTCGCCTTCTTCGTGGTCGCCGCGTTCCTGTTCGTGCTGGGCGTCGTGGGCGTCTTCGCGGGCCTCCTGTTCAACATCCTGCCCCGCATCGTCCGCGACCCCGGACGGCGGCGGGGGGGCGGCGAGTGACGCGTCTCCTGGTCACCGGCGGCTGCGGCTTCATCGGCTCGAACTTCATCCATCATCTGTTCCACGCCGTCGGTGGCGCGCCGGCGATCTGCTGTCCGGACCACGGCCGCTACGGACCCGACCCGCCAAGCGACCCGGACCTGCACATCCACAACCTGGACGCCCTCACCTACGCCGGCAACCCGGCGCACCTCACGGGCGTGGACCGCCTCAAGGGCTACCGCTTCCACCATGCCGACATCGCCGACGGTGCGGCGGTCGATGCCGTCGTGAAGGCGGCCAAGCCGGAGGCCATCGTCCACTTCGCCGCCGAAAGCCACGTCGACCGCTCCATCGCGGACGGCGTCCCGTTCGCCCGCACCAACTTCCTCGGCACCCAGGTCCTCCTCAACGCCGCGCGCCGCCACGACGTCGACGCTTTCCTGCACGTCTCCACCGACGAGGTGTACGGCTCAATCAAGGCGGGCTCGTTCAAGGAGACCGACCCATTCCGGCCCGGCAGCCCCTACGCCGCCTCGAAGGCGGGGGCGGACCTGCTTGCCTTCGCGCACCACAACACCTACGGGCTCGCGGTCGCGGTGGCGCGCTGCACCAACAACTACGGCCCGCGCCAGCACGTCGAGAAACTCCTTCCCAAGCTCATTCGCCAGGCCGCGCGCAACCAGCCCCTGACCCTCTATGGCACGGGCAAGAACGTGCGCGACTGGCTCTACGTCAAGGACCACTGCGCCGCCCTGCTTCACATCCTGGGCCTGCAGCGATGGGGCGAGGCCTGGAACGTGGCCGGCGGCAACGAGAAGACCAACCTCGAGATTGCACGCCATGTCCTCACGGAGACCGGGCGCCCCGAGAACCTCATCACCCATGTCCCCGACCGCCCGGGGCACGACGGACGCTACAGCCTGGACGACGGCAAGCTGCGGGCGACCGGCTGGGCCCCGCGGACGGGGTTCCGGCAGGGATTCAAGGAGACCCTCGATTGGATGCGTGGCCACGGAGGCAAGACGTGAAAGGCATCGTGCTCGCAGGCGGCTCGGGGACGCGGCTCCACCCGGTGACCAAGGTGCTCTCCAAGCACCTGCTCCCGATCTACGACAAGCCGATGGTCCACTACCCGCTCAGCACGCTGATGCTGGCCGGCATCCGTGACATCCTCCTCATCAGCACGCCGCACGACCTGCCGCTCTACCGGGAACTCCTCGGGGACGGCCGCGAGCTCGGCATCCGGCTGAGCTACGCCGAGCAGGCGAAGCCGGGCGGGCTCGCGGAGGCTTTCCTCATCGGGCGCAGCTTCGTCGGCAAGGACCCCGTCGCCCTCATCCTCGGGGACAACGTGTTCTACGGGCAAGGCCTGGGGACCGCCCTGCGCGACGCGGTGGCCAAGAACCAGGGCGCCACGGTCTTCGGCTACTACGTGCGCGACCCCGAACGGTACGGCGTCGTCGAGGTCGGCCCCGACGGCCAGCCCCTCAGCCTGGAGGAGAAGCCGAAGCGATCCAAGTCCAACTGGGCGGTGACCGGCCTCTACCTCTACGACAACCGGGTCCTCGACATCGCGGCGAAACTCCGGCCAAGCCCGCGCGGCGAACTCGAGATCACCGACATCAACCGCGCCTACCTGGAGAAAAGCAGCCTACGGCTCGTCCAGCTCGGCCGCGGCACCGCGTGGCTCGACACCGGCACGCACGAGTCGCTCCTCGACGCCGGGAACTTCATCGCCACCATCGAGAAGCGGCAGGGGCTCAAGGTCGCCTGCCTGGAGGAGGTGGCGTGGCGGATGGGGTTCATCGACGACGCAGGCCTTGGCCGCCTGGCGGGCCGCCACCAAGGGACGGACCTTGGCCGCTACCTGGACTCATTGCGGCCCACGGCACCGCCCGGAGGCAAGGGATGACCCTGGCCCCGTCCATCCATCCCGCAGCCATCGTCGAGAAGGGCGCAAAGGTGGGGGCTGGCACCCGGGTCTGGGCGTTCGTCCACATCCTTCCCGGAGCGCGCATCGGAACCGACTGCAACATCTGCGACCACTGCTTCGTGGAGGGGGACGTGCAGGTCGGCGACCGGGTCACCGTCAAGTCCGGCATCTACCTGTGGGACGGCGTCCGCATCGGCGACGACGTCTTCCTGGGCCCCAACGTCGTCTTCACCAACGACCGCTACCCCCGCAGCCGCCGGCAGCCCGGAACGTTCCCCGAGACCCGCATCGAATCGGGGGCGAGCATCGGCGCCAACGCCACCCTCCTGCCCGGAGTTCGCATCGGCTCCTACGCCATGGTCGGGGCGGGCTCCGTCGTCACGAAGGACGTCCCGGCGCACGCCGCCATGGCCGGCAACCCGGCCCGGCGCAAAGGCTGGGCCTGCGTGTGCGGGGAGCCGTTGCGAATGAGGCGGGGGACCGCCTCGCATTGCGGACGGACCTACGCGTGGACACGGCGCGGCGGGTTCCAGGTGCGTCCATGAGCGCGGCCAGGCCCAGCAAAGAGGCCGGCGTGACGTTGCCCACGCGAACCGATGCCCGAGGGGCGCTGACCATCCTTGACCCCGACCTCCATCTCCCCTTCCCCATCCGCTTGGCGTACTGGATCACCGACGTCCCTCCGGGCGCCGAGCGGGGCCACCACGCCCACCGCAGGATGTCGGAGTTCCTCGTCCCGCTCACCGGTGGCCTGACCGTTTCGCTGCATGACGGGGTCAAGCGGAGCGAGCACGTCCTGCGCGCACCGTCCACCGGCCTCCGCGTGCCCGCCGGCACCTGGCTGGAGCTGCGAGGGTTCCAGCCGGGGACCGCCCTCCTGGTCCTGGCGTCGAGCGCCTACCGCGAGGAGGAGACCCTCCGAGACTTTGCTGAGTTCGTGCAATGGAAAGAGGGGCGGGTGCCTTCATGACGCCGGCGGCGACGGGCGAGAAGGCGGAGACGCTGGCGCCCCGGCCCACCCCGGGGGATGCCGGTCTGCCCCGGCGAGCGATCCGGTACGCGGGTGGCAGCGTGCTGCGCGTCCTCGCGCGCGTCCTTCGTTCCCCTGCCGGCGGATGGGCCTGGCTCCGTTCCGCGTATCTCACGGTTCGTTACGTCGACGAGCGGACCTCCTTCCCCGCCATCCGGTTGAGGCCCGGGTCGAGGCTCAAGGTGCAGAAAGCCCCCGACGCTCGGCTCTCCATCTCCGGGCGCCTGGTGGTCGAGAGCTTCCTGGGCCAGCCGCTGCCCGCGGTCCTCCAGCTGAATCCGGGCTCCATCCTGGAGGTGAACGGGACCTTCACCATCGGCGACGATGTCCGCATCAAGCTGGAGCAGGGGGCCCGGGCGGTCTTTGGCGGCGCGGAGAAGGAGAACTCCGCCGGCATCACGTGCCGCTCCATCGTCCTCGTGCGCAACGACCTGCGCATCGGAGACGACGTCATGGTCTCCTGGAACACCTTCCTCACTGACACCGATGCCCATGCCGTGGGAAGCGCACCGTCCTCGCTGCCGACCCGCATCGGCGACCACGTCTGGATCGCGTCGGGTGCGCAGGTCCTCAAGGGCGCCTCCATCGGTGACGGCTGCGTGGTTGCGGCAGGCGCCGTGGTGCTGGGCGGCGATTACCCCCCGCGGTCGTTGCTTGCCGGCGTGCCCGCCCGGATCGCGCGCCGCGGAATCGCGGCATGGAGGCGGTAGCCGCGTGCCGCCCGCTTCACCGGACCGACGGCCGGTCCCTTTCCTGGATCTGCAACCCCTCCACGCCGAGGCGCAGCCACGGCTCGATGCCGCGGTGAAGCGCGTCATGGCCTCCGGGAAATACGTGCTCGGTCCGGAGGTGGAGGCGTTCGAGCGCGAGTTTGCGGTGCTTGCCGGAACGCGTCACTGCATCGGCGTGGGCAACGGCCTCGACGCGCTGCACCTCATCCTCCGCGCCTACGGAATCGGGCCTGGCGACGAGGTTATCGTGCCCGCGAACACCTACATCGCGACCTGGCTGGCGGTGAGCCACGCCGGTGCCCGTCCTGTCCCCGTGGATCCGGACCCCGCCACCCACGACCTGGACCCGCGCCGCGCGGCGCAGGCCATCACGGCGCGGACGAAGGCCATCCTGCCCGTGCACCTCTATGGCCAGCCCGCCGACATGGGGCCTCTCAGGGAGGTGGCCGAGCGGCGGGGCCTGCGGGTGATCGAGGACGCGGCACAGGCCCACGGTGCCCTCTACCGGGGGCGCCCCGCGGGGTCGCTTGGCGACGCGGCGGGATGGAGTTTCTACCCCAGCAAGAACCTGGGCGCCTGTGGCGACGGCGGCGCGGTGACGACGGACGACCCTGAACTGGCGGAGCGCATCCGGCGGCTTCGCAGCTACGGGTCGCCGACCCGGTACGAACATCCGGTCAAGGGCTACAATTCCCGCCTGGACGAACTGCAGGCCGCCATCCTCCGAGCCAAGCTTCCGTTGCTCGATTTATGGAACCGCCGCCGCCAGCAGGTCGCCGAGGCCTACCTTGCGGGGCTCGCCGGGGTGCGGGGGCTTGGACTCCCCCGTGTGACGCCAAGGACGAGCCATGCTTGGCACCTCTTCGTCATCACCCACCCGCGCCGCGACGAGTTGCAGCGCCACCTCGGGTCCCAGGGCGTCGAGACCCTCATTCACTACCCCGTGCCCCCCCACTTGCAGGGAGCCTACCGGGATCTGGGCGTTCCGCAGGGAAGCCTGCCCGTTGCGGAGGCGTTGGCGGCCACCTGCCTCTCGTTGCCCATGGGTCCCCACCTCCGCGAGACCGAGGTGCAGGACGTGGTCGCCGCCGTGAGGTCGTTCGCGTGATGGCTGCGGACCCCGGTGCGGTGTCCTCCAGACCCAGCATGCGGGTCCAGGGGTTGCGGCGCAATACCCTCCTCGTTGGATTGGCGCTGGCAGGAAGCCTGCTGGACGCCACCGCCGTGGTCGCCATCTTCCTGTTTGGGCTCGCAATCGCCCAGCACGCGGGGCAGGGCGGGACCGTGGATCGGCTGACCGACGCCGTGGACACCGTGGCGGCCTCGTTGGGGATGGACACGGTCGCCTTGCTGGCGGTGACCGTGGTCCTCGCCACCTTGCTGCGGGGGATCGGGAAGCTGGCCATCGAATTCGTCCTGGTGCAGCAGCAGATGCGGACCCAGACCGACCTGGCCCGCCGCCTGTTCCAGGGGTACTTCGGCCTGCGGTACGAGACGTTCCTGGAGCGCAACAACTCCGAGCGGTTCACGACCATCCTTGTGGACGTGGACCGGGCGGCCCTCTCCTTCGTCTCCTTCCTGCGTCTCGTCGTGGACGGGACCTCCATCGCTGTCCTTCTCGCCGTGCTCACCGTGATCGATTGGCACGCCAGCCTTTTCATCCTGGCCACCGGCGCCGTGCTTCTGGTGGCCCTGCGGCCCTTGTGGCATCGGTCGCAGGCCCTTGGCGAGGCGCGCAACCTGGCGTCCCGCAACGTGGCATGGGCCCTCTGGGACCCCCTGAAGTCGTACCGCGCCGTGGTCGCCTTTGGGGCCACGGAACGCTTCGGGGACCAGCTCGACCAACGCTACCGGCGGTACGCCGGTCTGGTGCGGCGTTACGCCGTGTACAACGCCATGATCGCGCCCGCCCTGGAGCTGGGTGTCGCCGCCATGGTGCTGGTCGGCGCGGTGGTCCTTCCCCACATGGTCGGAAACGATACCGCCGTCCTTCCGTTCTTCCTGCTCGTGGTCTCCAACGCCTACCGCCTCCTGCCTGCCTTGTCCAGCCTGTCGAGCAACTACCATGCCTACCGCTTCAGCCGCGCCAGCTGGGGCCAGGTCCACGGCGAACTCCAACAGATCGCGCAGGACCGGGAGAGCACGCCGACGCCCAACCCCCATGAGCCCGGCTTGCCTTCCCTGGTCGAGATGCAGGGCATCTCGTTCCACTACCGCGAAGGCCCGGAGGTCCTTCAAGGCGTCAACCTGGCGATCGCGCCGGGCGAGCGCATCGGCATCCAAGGCGCCAGTGGGGGGGGCAAGAGCACATTGGTGGACCTTCTGCTGGGTCTTCTCCATCCGACGCAGGGGGCCCTGCGGCTGGGCGGAGGACGCCCAGGCCACCGCCCCCGGCTCGCCTACCTGCCGCAGGACGCCTACCTCCTCGACGGCTCGCTGCTCGACAATATCGCCATCTCGGAGGGCGCCGCGAAGGCCGACCGCGCCAAGGCCGAGCAGTTGCTGGACATGGTGGGTCTGGGAAGAAGTGCGATTCACCCTCTTGGGCTCGACGACCGCATCGGCGAGGGAGGCGTCCGCCTCTCAGGGGGGCAACGGCAACGCCTCGGACTCGCCCGCGCCCTCTATCACAACCCCGACCTCCTCATCCTCGACGAGCCCACGGCCTCCCTGGACCGCGAAGCCGAGGACCAGCTCATCGAGGCGCTCTCGCGCATCCCGAACCTCGCCATGGTCCTGGTGACACACCGCGAAGCACCGCTCCGAATCTGCCGGCGGGTGCTCCGGTTGGAACAGGGGCGGCTCGTGGAGGGAAGGTAGCCCCGATGGAGACGCGCCGCATCCTCCTTGCGGGAGAGGCCAGTGGCGTCCACGCGGCCCTGAAGGAGGGGCTGGTCGGGCTGGGGCACGAGGTGGTCCACGCCACCCTCAACCCCCCGCCCCAAGGCCGGGACCCGCCGGACATCGTCACCGGAAGCCAGGCGCGGGGCAACGGACC
>DATDQC010000073.1:0-6225 GCA_035292455.1 Thermoplasmatota archaeon | reverse complement strand
CCCACGCAGCGCTTGTTGACGAAGAAGTAGCAGGTCCGGCAGTCCCGAAGGCTGCAACGGGTGTCGAGGAGGCCGTCCTCCTTGAGGCGCTTCACGGCGAAGCGGATGGTGCGCGCCGGCATCCCGGTGGCCTCGCGGAGCTCGGCGTGGGTGAGGGGGCCCTTGCCCTTCACTGCCTCGAAGACGCGCTGCGCCGACTCCGGCAGCCTCCCGAAACGCTCGGGGTCCACGTGGACCGCCGACGCGGGGAAGTGCAGGAACTCGTACTCGGCCACAATCCACGATGGCCTGCGGTGGCTGAAAAGCGTTGGGTGCGGGAGGCCCGTTGGCTAGACCTGCACCACGAGGCGACCGACCTCGTCGCCGTCGTCCAGCAGCCGGAGGAGGTAGGTGCCACCGGGAAGCGGCCTTTCGAGGGAGATCACGTCGTCACGGTCCACCTCGCCGCTTGGAAGGTCGAGGTAGAGGTCGGCGCGGTCGGTGCCGGCGCTGTTGAGGAGCTCGACGTCGAGCGCCCCCCAGCGGAACGAGCCGGTGACGTCGTGGACGACGAAGCCCTCCGCCGTCTCCCCGGCGGGCCGGAGGACGATGGCGGGGTCGGCGCGGTCGAAGAAGAGGTAGAAGCCGAGCGCGGTGATGCCGGCGGCGACCAGGACGAAGACCGAAAGGACCACGAGGGGGCTGGCGGCGGTGCTGTCCTCCCGCAGGCGCATGGGGGCGGGATGGTCGCCCGGCGCTTGAGGCTTTTCGATACCCTGAACACGCCCTCCCCGCTCGCGACACCGTGTTCGAGGGGCAACAGCCGGCCTACGGGGTCGCCGGGCCGAGCCGGTGGCAGCCGCGCGCGACCTACGGCCTCCTCGCGGCCATCGTCGCGGTGTACGTGGCGGAACTCGTCGCGCTGTCGCGCAGCGAGGCGCTCTTCACGAGGATCTTCGTCATCGACACCGACTGGCCCCACCGTCCCTGGAGCCTCCTCACGAGCACCTTGAGCCACGGCAGCATCGGCCACCTCTTCCTCAACGGCCTCTTCCTCTACTTCTTCGGCCCCGTCGTGGAGCGCATCATCGGGCGTGGACCCCGGGGCACCCTGCGCTTCGTGGGGCTGTTCCTCGCCACGGGCGCCCTCTCCGGCATCGCCCAGGTCCACCTGGAGGCGGCCTTCGGCGGGACGGGCGGTGCCTTGGGGGCCTCGGGGGCGCTCATGGCGCTCTTCGGGGTGGTCTGGGTGCTGCTGCCCCGCGAGAAGGTGCTGTTCTGGGGCATCGCCCCCATGCCGATGTGGGGGGTCGGCCTGCTCTACGTCCTTCTCGACATCCTGGGCGCGGCCAACACCGAGGACCGCGTGGGGAACTTCGCCCACCTGGCAGGGCTTGGGTTCGGGGCGGCCTACGGTGCCTGGGCAAGGTACGACCTGCGGCGGCGCGGGCTGCGGCTGGTGCGGTCCTGACGGCGACGGGGGCAAACAGGCCAGGGCCTGGACGCCAAGGTTTTGATACTCGTGTGTCAATAGCACGATAGCATGAAGACCGTGACCTTCGACGACGAGGCCTACGATCTGCTCCGGGGGGCGAAGGCCTCGCCCCGCGAGTCGTTCAGCCGCGTCGTCAAGCGCCTCATGGGCGGCCGGCACGACCTCCAGGCCTCCGCCGGAGCGTGGCGCGACATGGGCCGCAGCGAGCGCGACGCGCTTCGCCGCGAATCGGTGAAGGCGTTTGGAACCACGAGGTGAACCCGTGCTGGTCGTGGACTCCAGCCTCCTCGTCGAGCACCTCCGGGGCAACGCCCGCGCCACCCGCTTCCTGGAGACCCAGGCCAAACAGGGTCCGCTCGCCGTCCCGGCCCTGGTGCTGTGGGAACTCTGGAAGGGGGCCTCCACCCCCGCCCGCATGGCGGCGGTCGAGAACCTTCTGGACGCGGTGCAGCCCGACCCCTTCGCCCCTGCGATGGCGCGCCTGGCGGGCGTCCTGCACCAGGACCACCAGCGCCGCGGCGTGGAGCGCCCGGCCATCGACCTTCTCATCGCCAGCCACGCCATCCACCACGACTGCCCTTTGGCGACCCTGGACCGGGACTACCGCTCCATCAAGGGGTTGCAGGTGGTCCATCCGTGATTCGTCAGGCCAACACCTGAACGCCGGGCCTTACATGCCATGCTGTTCCAAGTAGAAAATCCCCGGTGGAACAGGGCTTGGCCTATCCCTGAAAAGGAAAAAGAAGGGAAGAGGGGGAAAAGGCCAGGCGGCCTTGGCCTTCAGAGGCAGGCCGGGATGGCAAGGTAGTGCAGTTCCTCAAGCACCGAGTTGGGGCTGGTGTACCGGAGCGTGATGTCCACGTTGCTCTTGATGGCCCCGTCGCCGCAGAAGTCGAGGAACTCCGCGGCGTCGATGACGTTGGAGGACGCACTCGCGGCCACGAAGGTTCCGGCGGGAAGCTGCGTGCTGGCGATTCCGGCCGCGCCATTGAGGGCGAAGCGGAGCGCCTCCGAGCTGCGGATCTCCACGAGGCTCCAGTCGGCATCGCCGCTGCCGCGGACGACCTCGACCTGGTCGGAGGCTTCGTCGCGCTGCATGGCGACCGGCGGGGCGGAGTCTCCGTTCCCGTTGGTGCCGTTCACAAGTACGAGGACGACGGCCGCCAGCACCACCGTGATGGCGACCATGAGGATGGTGCCGATCACGGGGCTCACGGCCTCGTCGCCCCGGCGATTTCGGGTGTTGGCGGGCATGGTTTTTTCCTGGCCCGCCGAGGCGGGCGTAACCCTGCTCTGCCCCCTCCAGCTTAGAAAGCGTTGCCCCCAAGGTGTATAAGGGGTTCAGGAGGGGGATTGCGCCAACCGCTCCAGGGCTTCATGGGCGGTCCAAACCTGGAGGAGCCCCGCCCGGCCCGGGCCTGGAAGTCCTTGTCGTTGGAGATTAGGACGGCGCCTGCTCTCCGGCACGCCGCAGCGTGGATTGCGTCCGCCATGCCATGGGAAGGGATTCGGGCGAGGCAAGCCGCGATGTCGTCGGGAGTGGGTTCGACCCGTTCGATGCGGCTCAAAAGGGCGACCAGCAGGGCTTGGCAGGCAGGAGACGGGAACGCCTCGGCGTAGCGGCGGTATTCGAGCAGGAGCACGTCGTCCCCCACGAGACGGACGCCGTCGTTCCGGGTCAGGGCGAGCACGAGGTCAAAGCTTCGGGTCCGGCGCGGCAGGCGCTTGATGGCGGCGACCACCACGTTGGCGTCCAGCATGAGCGCCGTACCAACGCCGCGCCTCACGCTCCGCCTCCTTGCGGACCTGCTTCTGGATGGCCTCGATGTCCACGCCCTTGAGTTCCGCCGCGATGCGGCGCGCCAACTCGTCGGCGTCGAAGGGCTGCAGGACGAGTTTCCCGCCCGCCTGGACGGCGAGGAGGCGGGAGCCGGCGGCGAGGTGCATCTCCTCGCGGAGGGGCTTCGGCAGCAGGATGCGGCCGAGGCGGTCGAGGGTCACGATCTCCATATTTGCCAATATTGGCAATATTGGTATTTAGACCGTTGGGCGGGGGCGCGGGGTGTCAGCGAGACGGGGCTGGAAGCGTGCCTTCGGACAGGCCAAGGCCCGAGCGCCGTCGCTCACGGCAGGATGAAGAAAAAGAAAGGAAAGGGGGGAAGAGGCGCCGTAGGCGCCGGTCAACCCGGGCGTGGGCCTAAGGGGCAAGACAGAGGGCAATCGAACTGAATGTGTAGTCGCCAATCTTCTGGTTCACTGCGGTGTCAATCACAGTAATCGTGGTTGGCGTCAAGATGGCGCTCGCCCCACAGAAGTCCAGATACTCGCCAGCGCCTATCGGGTTGCTCGTGGTAGTGACTGGCGTCGCCGCGTTGCTGTCGGTGGAAACAGCGCCACTTCCGGTATTGGCATTGCCGTTCAAGGCAAACCGAACCACCGTCGTCTGGGTCGTGTGGATGGCCAGCCGGTTCCAGTCGGCGTCAGGATCGGCCGAGTTGACCTGGACCTGGTCGACGACCTCATCTTCGGACGCCGAGATGTTGGGCGCCGTGTCGCTGCTGTTCTTGCTCAGGTTGTTGACCAGCACCAGCACGACGGCGGCGAGGACGACGGTGATGGCGACCATAAGGATGACCCCGATGACCGGGCTGACGGCCTCTTCGGCGTTGCGGAAGGCTTGATTTGCTTTCATGCGACAAGTTTCCTGCCCAGCGTGGGGCGCGGCCTATGCTTCTACGCCGCGAATATATAATACCTTATCCTCACGTTGTCCTCCTGCCCAAGCCGGGAGAGCGTTTGCGGTGACTCCAGCGCCCCCTGGAGACACGCCTGCCATCGCCAACACCCGCCTGGGTCGCCGATTTCACAGGTTGCGCAGATTCGACGTGGTGGGGAATCTGTGAAATCTGCGCAATCTGCGGCCTCCCTTACTGGAGCCCGGCCGGAAAACCTCTCGCAAGTTGAGAAACGACGTCCAGACGGGAATCTGAGTGATCTGCGACCCGAGCGGCGGGCGGCGCCTCAGATTCCGCCGATGAGGAACCTGAACAGCACCCACGCCAAGAGCGTCATGATGGCGACGTGGCGGAACCCCGCCGTGATGCGGCCCTCGGAAAGCACCCCCCCGATGATGCCGTTCCCCACCGCCTGCACCACGGCGGCGTTGAAGTAGACGAACCGCAGCCCCTCGCGGTCGAGGTCGGGGGAGCCGAGCTGGATGCCCGCCACCTCCTTGCCCTCCTTCGCGGCCGCCTCGCCGGCTTCCAGCACGGCGGGGATGAACTTGGTGTCGAGGACCGCGATGACCGTCATGAAGACGGCAAAGACCACGTAGATGACGATGAGGTAGGTCATCATCGAGACGCGCCGGTCCTCCTCGAGCCCCTTGAGCTCGTAGGCGTCCTTGGCCGCCGCCTTGAGGACCTCCGCCACCGAGCCCCCCGTCCGGCTTGCCGAGATGATGAGGCTCGCCGAGCGGCGCACCAGACCGGTCTTGACGCGGTCGGCGAACTGCTGCAGGGCGTCGGTGAACGGCAGCCCCCACGCGACCTGGTTCGCCATGACGCGGATCTCCGCCGAGAGCGGGCCGTAGTTGGAGAGGGCGACACTCTGCAGCGCCGCCGCCAGTGTCAGGCCGGCGCGGCGGGTCTCGGCGAGGTCGTTGAGGAAGTCCGGCAGGCGCGCCTCGATGGCGTCCACCCGCCGGTTGCGGCGGTGCATGTAGACGCCGATGGGCCCCACCGTGGAGATGATGGTGAGCACCGTGAGGTCCTTGGTGAGGTCGCGGCCCGCCTCGAACGGGCCGACGTGGTCGAGCCGCCCGCTCATGGTGAGGACCAGGAGCGACGAGAAGCCGATGCCAAGGAGGGCGCTCGTGCTGTACACGAGGATGTCCTTCACGAGCTGGCGCGGCAGGCGGCGCTGGTAGAGGCCGCGCCGGCTCTCCTTCCAGATCTGCATCGCGGAGACGAAGAAGAAGAGCGCCAGCCCGACGGGAAGGAGGAGAAGGATGAGGAGGGCGCGGTCGTTGCGGAAGCTGCCGATGCGGTCCACGATGTGGATGCGGTCGAGGATGAAGCCAAGGATGACCGCCCCGCCAAGCCCGAGGAGGATGGCGTAGACGTAGGGCGGTGTCGCGTTGCGGGGGATCTTGACGCCGGCCGGCGGCTTGGCGGAGATGGCCGACCTGAGGTCGAGGAAGGTCGGCAGGTCGGCGGCGAGGAAGACCTGCATGCCGGCGAGCAGGAACCCCGCCATCGCCACGAGGGGGAGGTCGCCCGCCCCGAGATGCAGGGGGCCGGCGTCCAGGCCGCCCCGGGCGGCGAGCGCCCCCGTCACCGTGAGGAGCGGCACGGTGAGGACGGCAAGGAGGCCGCCGTTCACCCGGGTGTACCAGGTCCGCCGCACGCCCCCCTCCTCCTGCATCCGCCACGCCGCGGCGGAGGCGAGAAGGAGAAGCGCGACGCCGGCCACCCCCGGGGCGGCTTGGTGGAGGCCGGCGGGGACGACGTCCGGCGCCCATCCCATGCGGGCCGCCCCGGCCAGCAGGAGCCCGAGCAGGATGACGTTGTAGAGCACGGTCGCCGCAACATGGAGGAACCGCATCCCCGGGTCGAGGGGGGCGCGGTACTCGGTCGAGCCTTGGCGGCGGAGGGCCGCGGCCCGTCGCAACGTCGTCATCCCCGCCAGGGCCAGCGCCGCGCCGAGCAGGACGACGAGCGCCGTCCGCCCGAGCGCCCCGCCCGCCGAGG
>DATDQC010000072.1:0-2604 GCA_035292455.1 Thermoplasmatota archaeon | reverse complement strand
AGACCCCCGGAAACCCTTGCAGGGCATCCACGAAGAGGCCGGCGTCCTCCAGGACGAACGGCGGGGGGAGTCCGGAGGCGAGCAGGTGGTCGGCGCCGAAGGCGGCCACCTCGTCGAGGGTGTCGGCCTGCATCTCCGGGTAGCCGCGGGGGTCCTGCACCACCTCGACGCCGTGGGGGGCGAGGGCAGCGGCGAGTTCGCGCGCCTTGCCGGGATTGCCGGTGACGAAGGTGAGCCTCACCGGTAGCGACCCCGCTCGCGGATCTCCTCGAGGCGCCGGGTCGCCTCGGCGTGGCCGGGGAAGGTGGCGCGGTAATCGTCGAGGAAGGCTCCGAAAAGCCGCGCGGCACGGGCGTCGGTGGCCTCGAGCGCCTCCTCGACGAGGTGGAGGTCCACCCCCTGCGCCTCGGCGTCGCCGCTTGCCGCCCCGAGGCCGAAGTCCAGCAGCACGAGCCGGTCGGCGTCGGCGGGGTCGGGCACCAGGACGTTGGAGGTGGTGAGGTCGCCGTGGGTGATGCCGGCGGCGTGCAGGCGGGCCACGAGACCCCCGAGCGTGGCGAGGCGCCGCAGCGCGACCGCGTCGCCATCCGCCTCCAGGGCCTGGCGGAGCGTGGGGCCCGGGACGCGCTCGAGCACAAGGGTCGCGCCCTCGCGGTCGACGTCGTACACCACCGGGACGGGGACGCCGGCCTGCCGCGCCGCGGCAAGCAGCGCCGCCTCGTCGCGGGTGCGATCGGTCCGGAGCCGGAGGTCGAGCGCGGGGTGGCGGTAGCCCTTGGCGACGCGCCGCTTGGCGACCGCCTGGCGGCCCATCCACTCAGCGTCCTCGAGGTTGGCTTCGGCGCCCCGGAGGCGCACGGCGCCGCGGCGCTTCGCTTCGCTCATCGCCACGCCGCCTCCACCATGTCCGTCCGTTGGTACGGCATGATCTGGCTCTGCTCAAGGGACATCGTCACGCCGGCCCGGAGCATCCGCAGCCCAAGCCAGGCAATCATGGCGCCGTTGTCCACGAGGACCGGCCGCGGCGGGCAGAA
This sequence comes from Thermoplasmatota archaeon, assembly GCA_035292455.1. Lineage (GTDB taxonomy): Archaea > Thermoplasmatota > E2 > JACPAO01 > JAHFTW01 > DATDQC01. Next base: position 1,570 of record DATDQC010000072.1, on the reverse strand, counting down.
AAACGCCGCGCCGCGCTCCTCGCACATGGTGCGCGCCATCTCCTGCAGCCGGGCATTGCAGGCAACACCGCCTCCCAGAACCAGTTCGGCCTTGCCGGTGTGCGCGAGGGCGCGCTCCGCCACCTCGACGAGGGCGGCGAATGCGGTCTCCTGCAGGCTGCGGCACACCTGCGGCATCGGGTGGCCGTCCTGGACGCGGCGCGCCGCGGCGGTCGCGAGGCCGGAGAAGGCGAGGTCCATCCCCTTCACGGTGTAGGGGAGGTCGAGGAGCGGTGTCCCCTTCGCCTGGGCGGCGAGTCTCTCGATCTCGGGGCCGCCGGGGAAGGGGATGCCGTGGTCGCGGGCGAACTTGTCCAGCGCGTTCCCGAGCCCGATGTCGAGGGTCTCCCCGAAGACGCGGTAGCGACCCCGGGCGAAGGCGAGGACCTGGGTGTTGGCCCCCGAGGCGTAGAGGAGGAGCGGGTCCTTGGCGTCGGTGAGACCGCGCCCGATCTCGAGGTGGGCGACACAGTGGTTGACGCCGACCAGCGGTTTTCCGGAGCGCAGGCTGGCGGCGCGCGCCATGGTGGCGGCGACGCGCAGGCAGGGTCCGAGGCCGGGGCCCTGGCTGAAGGCGACCGCCTCGACCTCCTCGAGCCGGAGGCCCGCCTCGAAGAGCGCCTGCTTGAGAAGGTCGGGGCCGACGTCGCTGTGGTGGTGCGCCGCTTCGCGGGGGTGGATGCCGCCCTCGGCGGGACGCAGCATCGCGCGTTCGTTGGAGAGGACCTTGCAGCGGCCCGGGCGCCCGGCCTCCTCCTCGACGACGCCGACGCCGAGCGTGTGCGCGGTGCCTTCGATGCCGAGGACGGCCACGTTTCGTCCCAGAGGGCCGACTACGTTAAGCCTGCGCTAGACGCCCTTGGGCGCCGCCCCGGCCGCCTTCTTGGGCTCGCCAGCCGACGCCTTCGCGTCGGCTTGCTCAGGTGGCGAAGCCGCCTGAGGCGTCTTCTTCGCCGCTTCCTGGATCTTCTTGCTGCGGGTCTTGGCGTCGTAGCCGGTGGCGCCCTCCAGGAAGTCGTTCCAGCGGCTCTGCGTCTCCTTGGCCACCTCCAGGGCGCCGTTGTCCCCCTCCGCCATCCGGACGGCCGCCGTCTTGTCGGTCACCGTGTCCACGACGAACTCCTTCTTGCCCTCGTACTTCACCTTGATGTCGAGGAGGGTGCCGTACTTGCCGGTGAGCCAGCCCCCCTTCTCGGTGCAGGCGTCGAAGGCGGCCTCGAAGAGCATCTTGAGGTCGGTCTTCGCGGCGTGGCCGGGCCGCACCGGGTAGGTCTGCATGGGCGGGGCACCCACGAGGCGGGCTTGAGCGTTGCGAGGCGGGTCGGGGCCGACGGGGCGGTCGCTACGGGAAGCCGTCGAGGTGCCGCACCAACGCGCCCACGGACGGGACGACGACGTCGGCGTCGGGGTGCGTGCCCCCGTTGCGGTCCACCCAGGCGGTCTGCATCCCGAGCCGCTTGGCGGGGGTGATGTCGAAGTCGATGTGGTCCCCGACCATGAGCGACTGCTCGACCGGCACGCCGAGGCGGGA
>DATDQC010000071.1:0-4087 GCA_035292455.1 Thermoplasmatota archaeon | reverse complement strand
CCGCGCGCCTGCACCGCCGCCATGACCTCGGAGATGCCCTGGCGCATGACCTTGGGGAAGGCGAGCCGCAGGAGGCCGATGAAGAGGCCGCCGGCGGCGGGCACCAGGATGACCGCAACACCCCACGGGCTGGTGATGAAGTCGCGGGTCTCGCTCGCCGTGGCGACGAACTCGGCCCGGAACGAGAACCCCTCGACCAGGTTGATGGTGTAGCGGAACACCACCGCGGCCAGCCCGGCCATCACCCCGACGGCGACGGCCATGGCATTGAGGGCCGCGAAGCGCCGGCCAAGGAACACGCCGGGCCATCGCCTACCGGGTCAAAAGAGGCACGGAAGAGGGGGCGAGGGGGAGGGACGAGGACGCTGCTCGGAGGCACCCTCGCCGCTTTCCATCGAGGGGTCTTATTTGGCGCCGAAGAAGCCACACAAGACCGGGCGCATCCCCGTCAGCTCCTGTTGCAGGAGCGGACGGTCCGCCCTCGCTTCGCTCGGGCTGATGCACCCCGCCTACTCGGCTCCGAAGAAGCCTCGTAGGACGGGGTGCATCTCCATCGCCTGCTCCTTGGCGACCTGCTCGTACATGCGCATGAAGATGCCCACGCAGAGAAGGAGGCCGGTGCCCGATGCCTGGCCGACGGTGCCGATCATGTCGGCGATGGCGGCGAGGCCGCCCACCGTGGCGCCGCCGATGACGGTGAGGGTCGGGATGTAGCGCTCCAGCACCTTCTCGAGGACGCGGGGGTCGCGCCGGAAGCCCGGGATCTGCATCCCCGACTTCTCGATCTGCTTGGCCACCGCGGCCGGGCCCATGTTGGTGGTCTCGACCCAGAACTTGGCGAACATGATGGAGCCGCCGATGAAGATGGTGAGGTAGACCCCCATCTTGATGAGGATCTGCCACGGCTCGTGGCCGCTCGCGTAGCCGCCGTAGCGGGCGGGGTCGAAGATGGGCAGGAACCAGTCGGTGAGGCCGGCGAAGGTGTTGAGGTACCAGGCACCCCCCGCGATGGGCTGCAGGCTCCCCGAGTCCGCCTGGTAGGTCCCCACCCACCAGGCGTGGCCGATGCCGGGAATCTGCTGGAAGGTGGGATGCTGCCACAGCAGCAGGCTGAAGATGTTGACGTTGGCGATGAGCGCCGCCATCAGGATGACCGGGATGTTGGAGGCGTAGATGAGCCGCAGGGGGTAGCGGCCGCGGGCGCCGCGGACCTTGCCGTGCGCCAGCGGGAGCTCGATGCGGCTCGCCTCGGCGAACACCACGAACATGAAGATGGCGATGGTGCCGAGGAGGGTCAGGATGGGGTTGGGGAAGCCCTGCCCGCCGATGAAGACCTGCTCGAAGCCTCCGCCATGGACGAGGCTCGCCAGGCTGCGCTGGCTGAAGACGTAGATCACCATGGGGATGGCACCCGCTGGGGGGTTGAACTGCGGGTCGTAGTCCCCAAGCGCCGGCACGGCGGGTTCCCAGTTGAGGGTCCCCTGGAAGAGCGCCTGGCTGACGCCGGCGGCGATGAAGAGCGAGATGCCCGAGCCGATGCCCCACTTCGAGATGAGCTCGTCCATCAGGAAGACCACGATGGCCCCCAGGGCGAGCTGGGCGATGATGATGGCGCGCGCCGAGCCGCCGCCCACGGCGTCCACGAAGCGGGCGTCGGGCTCGAGGAAGCCGTACACCTGGGGGACCGCCTCGATGAAGATGAAGAGGAGGACCAGGATCTTCTGGGCCCCCTGGTAGATGGCCTTGTCCTCGGCCTTGGTGAGGTCGAGCTTGATGATCTTGGCGCCGGTGAAGAGCTGCAGGACGATGGAGCCGGTGACGATGGGGCCGATGCCGAGGTGCATCAGGGTGCCCGACTGGCCGGCCAGGATGGCGCGGAAGCTCTGGAAAAGGTCGAGGCGGGTCTGCGCGACCCCGAAGAGCGGGATGTTGGAGAGGGCGAAGTAGAGGAGCAGGCAGCCGGTGGTCCACAGCAGCTTGGTCTTGAACGAGACGTGCCCCTCGGGCTTCCGGACGGCGGGCCAGCGCTTGATCAGGGGCTCGAGCGCGTAGAGGGAGCTGCGGGTCGTGGCGGGGGTGTCGGCCATGGTCCACCGGGGGGAGGGACGGAGGCCTTGAGGAGGCGGACCTCTTCAGGGCTTCGGATGGATTGGGGTGAGGCGGGGGAGGGTTCCTACGCTCCGGCGCCCGCCTTGGGGCCCTTGGGGGCGCCCTTGGAGTCGGACTTGGCTCCGGGAGGCGGTGCGCCGGCAGGCTTGGCGGCGGCGGGCTTGCCGGGGCCGGGAGCGCCCGGCTTGCCGGCACCCGCAGGGACGGCCGGCGGGGTTGGCGCGGCGGGCAGGAGGAGCTTGCCTCCGGCCGCCTTCACCTTCTCCACTGCGCCCGCCGAGGCGGCCTCCACCTTGATGGTGAGGGGGGCCGCGAGGCGGCCGCTGCCGAGGAGCTTGCCGTAGCCGGCGCCGGTGAGGTCGACCTCCTTGACGCCGGGGAAGCGCTGGGTCAGGTCGCCGACGTTGAGGGTCACGGCGGCGGGGGGCGAGTTCTTGGGCTTGAAGCCGATGCGGCCCCACTTGCGCGCCGCCATGTGGGGGTGCTTGCCCCCCGTGATCTGCAGCATGAGGAAGCGGTGCTTGTTGGCACCGGCGCGGCCGCGGCCGCCCTTGAGGCCGGCGCCGCGGCCCGCCTTCTTGCCGCGGCCGTGCGTGTGGTTGCCGCGGAACCTCTTGGCGCGTCCACCCGAGGCCATCAGAGCACCTCCGCCTTGGCTTCGGTGCCGCTGACGAAGACCCCGCTTCGCTCGGTCCGCATCAGCACATCCTCCCCAGGAGTTCATTGATCTCTTTGCCGCGGTAGCCGAGCGCCCCGCCGGTGCGGAAACTGCGCTTGATGCCCTCGAGCCCCTGGCGGGCCGGGTGCAGGCGGAAGAGCGGCTTGACCAGCGGGACGTCCTTGTAGTGCGCCTTGCCGTCCACGATGGCCTTGGCGAGGTCGTCGATGGTCTTGTACGGCGTGTTCTTGGCGACGTGGGCGTCGGTGAGCGGGTTGCCGCCCTCGACCTGGCCGCGGCTCTTGATGACCGCGGCGAGGGTCTTGGCGTCCACCTCACCCCAGGTCACATAGTCCTTGGCGACCTGGAGCATGCCCTTGGTCGTCGCGTTCTCCTGGAGGACGACGCAGTGGTTGACGCGGTTGAGGCGGAGGTACTTCAGGGTGTCCTTGGTCTGCGGGTTGATGTTCTGGGTGCCCCGGAGGCGGATGATGGTGTAGGCGGTCACGCCTTCACCTCCGCAGGCGGGGCCGGGGCTTCGGGGGCGGGCTCGACGGGCCGGGCGGCGACCGCCTTGAGGGCCCCCGAGACCATCTGGATGCGGCCGCGCTGGACGTCGGTCATGCGGGAGTCCCGGACCGACTGCAGCGCCGTGAAGATGGCCTTGGCGTAGTTGGTGCTGGTGCGGGTCTGGCCGCGGGTGTAGACCCAGGCGTCCTGGATGCCGGCGAGGCCGAGGACGGCGCGTGCGGTCTTGCCGCACACCAGGCCGGTGCCCTGGGGTGCCGGGCGGATGGTGACCTCGGTGGAGGCGCACTTCCCGAAGATCTTGAACGGCACCGACGTGGGCGGCGCGCCGGCGCCGGACTGCCAGGAGCCCGAGCCGCGCTGGACCTCGATGAGGTTGATCTTGGCGCGGTCGATGGCGCGCTTGATGGTGGGGCCGACCTCCTTGCCCTTGGCCATGCCGAGGCCGACGAAGCCGTCCTTGTTCCCGGTCACGGCGGTGATGGAGAACCGGACGCGGCGGCCGGAGTCGGTCATGCGCTGGACCATGTTGATGTTGAGAACTTCGTCGCCCATCTCAGGGAGAAGGGCGTCGACGATTTCGGGTTCGCGCAGGGGAAGCTTGGTCGCGAGAGCCTCGCTCATCGTCTTGACCTGGCCGCCCTTCACCATCTTGCCGAGACGCGTCTTGGGCTCCCACGGGAGCTTGGGTGCGTCATCGTCGCGTCGGCGGCGCGGGCCGCCGGCGCCACCACGGCCACCGGCTCCTCCGCGTCCACCGGGGCCGCTGCGTCCACGGGGCCCGCCAGGGCC
>DATDQC010000070.1:0-4711 GCA_035292455.1 Thermoplasmatota archaeon | reverse complement strand
CCGAGGCCGCGCCAGGTGTCGAGGCGGTCGGGGACGCCGGCCACGACCACCGCCCCGACGACCAGGAAGGCCCCCATCTTCATGGCGGCGTTGACGATGAGGTGGAGGACGCCGCCGCTCACCGCGTAGGTCGTGCCGACGGCGACGGCGATGAGGAGGTAGCCGGCCTGGGCGATGCTGCTGTAGGCGAGCATGCGCCGGACGCTGGTCTGCTGCAGGGCGACCAGGTTGCCCACCGTCATGGTGGCGACCGCGAGGAGGGCGACGGCGAGCTCCCAGTTCGCCTTGACGCCCATGAGGGCGACCAGGAACACCTGGAAGACCGCCACGAAGCCCATCGCCTTGGAGGAGGCGGCGAGCACGCCGGCGACGGGGACGGGGCTGCCGCAGTAGACGTCGGGGGCCCAGGCGTGGAAGGGCACCATGCTGATCTTGAAGCCGAGCCCCCCGAGGAGTAGGGCGATGCCAAGAAGGCTCGCGGCGTCCATGCCGCCCCCCTCCGTCACGGCGGCGCCGATGGCGGCGATGTTGGTGGTGCCCGCCATCCCGTAGAGGAGGCTGACGCCAAACAGGGTGAGCCCGGTCGAGATGGCGCCGATGACGAAGTACTTGAGGCCCGCCTCGGCGCCGAGGGCGTCGCGCCGGAACGCGGCGAGGAGGTAGCTCGAGATGCTCGCCATCTCCAGCCCGAGGACGAGGGTCATGAGCTCGCGCGACGAGGCCACCACCATCATGCCGAGGGTGGCGAACATCAGGAGGCTGACGAACTCGCCCCAGTCCTCCTCGGTCTTGCCCTCAAGCGGGCGGGACATCCCGAGCACGGCGATGAAGGCGGTGCCGAGGAAGATGAGCTTGAAGAGCTGGCTCGCCTCGCTGATGACGTAGGCGTCCCTGAGGTTGCTGCCGAGGTACTTCAGGGTGAAGTCGACGCCGGTGCCGGGGAGGTCGAAGCTCCAGGAGCGCAGGCTGCCGAGGGTGAGGAGGAACGCCCCCCCGAGGCCGATGGCGGCGAACTGCTGCATGCCGCGCCGGTCGGCGTTCCTGAGCGCCACGAGCGGGGCAAGAAGCGCGAAGAGGAGGACGAGCAGCTCCGGGGTGAGCCCCTGCCAGGAGAAGGGAACCTGGGAAATCTTCTCCAGGGGCCACCGGAGCACGTCGAAGAAGGACACTCACGCCACCCCCATGAAGGAGAGGATGCGCACGGTCCAGTCGCTGTAGGCCCCCATGAGGAGGGCGGGCAGCACCCCGAAGAAGATGGCGAGGACGACGAGGAGGGCGATGGGCCAGCGCTCGAGGGCCGGGACGTCGTGGATGTGCTCGGCGTGCACCTCGGGGTGGTGGCGCTCGGGGCCGTAGAAGCCGCGCTGCAGCGCCCACAGGTAGTAGCCGGCGGTGAGGAGGATGCTCCAGATGGGAAGGAGGATCCACCAGCCGAAGGCCTGCCAGATGGAGGCGAAGATGGTGAACTCGGCGATGAAGCCCATCATGCCGGGAAGCCCCAGGCTGGCGAGGAACAGCGCCGCGGTGAGGCCGGTGAGGCGCGGGATGCGCCCCGCGACGCCTCCGAGGCGCGAGAGGAGCCGCGTCCCCGTGGAGTGCTGGAGGCTCCCGGCGGCCATGAACAGCCCGGCGCTGATGATGCCGTGGGCGAGGTTCATGTACGCCGCACCCGCCCAGCCGAGGTCCTTGAAGGTCACGAGAGCCACCGTGATCATCCCCATGTGGGATATCGAGGAGTAGGCGATGAGGCTCTTGAGGTCGTCCTGGGCGAGGCAGAGGAAGGCGCCATAGAGCATGCTGGCCACCCCGAGAATGAAGAGCGGCCAGGTGAACGCCTCGGCGGCCTCGGGGAGGATGGGGAAGGCGATGCGCATGAGGCCGTAGGAGCCCATCTTGAGGAGCACGCCGGCCAGCATCACGGAGCCGGCGGTGGGGGCCTGGACGTGGGCGTCGGGGAGCCAGGTGTGGAACGGCACCGACGGCATCTTCACCAGGAAGCCGATGGCAAGAAACGCGAAGGTGAGGAGGGCGAAGTCCTTGGCGACACCGGCGCTTTGGGCCACCTCGGCGATTTGCGGGATGCTGAGGGCGTGGCTGGCGTTTTCTGGGATGGCGCCGATGCCGAAATAGAGCGCCATGAACCCCAGCAGCATCACAAGCGATGCGGTGCCGGTGTAGATGAAGAACTTCGTCGAGGCGTACTTCCGGCTTGGACCCCCCCAGATGGCGATGAGGAGGTACATCGGCACCAGGACGAACTCCCAGAAGACGTAGAACAGCAGGAGGTCGAGCGCGGTGAAGACCCCAAGGACGCTGGCGTCCAGGAGGAGGAGGAGGCTGAAGAAGAGCTGCGGGCGGCGCCCTTCGTTCCAGGAGTAGATGACGACGAGCGTGGTGAGGAGGGCGGTGAGCCAGGCGAGGCTCGCGGAGAGTCCGTCGACGCCGAAGTGGAGCCGGGCGCCGAGGCCGGGGATCCACTCCTGGTCGAACCGGAAGGCGTAGTCGCCGCCGCCCGAGATGCCGACCTTGCAGAGCATGTAGCTCGTGGCGCCGAGCGCCGGGAGGCTCATGGCGAGGGCGACGCGGCGGCTCATCCGCTCGCCGGCCATGAACGTCATGAGGGAGCCGAGGAGGGTCACGGCGAGGGTGGCGGGGATGAGGTTGGTCATGAGGTCCATGCGTCACCACCGGATCCTGAGGACGACCTCGCGAAGGAACAGGAGAAGCAGGCCGGCCCCGAGGGCGATGGAGAGCATGTACGTGGTGAGCCGCCCGTCAGCCCACCGCCGCACCTGCGAGCCGCTGCGGTCGGCGGCGGTGGCCACGCGGTTCACGGCGCCGTCCACGGCGCGGCGATCAAACCAGGCCGAGAGCCTGGCGATGCCGTAGGCGACGTAGTTGCCAAGCGGCTCGTAGACGACCTCCGTGACGTGGTAGCGCTTGTAGAGGAGGCCGCGCCAGCCGCGGCTCGGGGTCTCGACCTCGCTCGCCGGCAGGCCGGAGCGGTAGCGGCGGGTGGCGACCAGGATGCCGGCCGCGGCGACGGCGAGGCTGAGCCAGGTGAGGGGCTCCTTGAGAATGCCCGTGAGGAGCGCCGAGGGGGCCTCGGCCGCGTGGGCGCCGAGGTCGTGGCTGTAGGGGTAGGTGATGAGGCTCTCGAAGCCGCCCCACAGGTTGGTGACCAGCCACAGGCCCGACACCGCGGCGAAGAAGGCGAGGATGAGGAGCGGCACCGTCATCACGGCGGGCGACTCGTGGGCGTGCTCGGCGTGCTCGCTCCGGGGCTTGCCGTAGAAGGCGAGCCACATCATGCGGAGCATGTAGAACGCCGTGAGCGCCGCGGTGAGGAGGCCGGCCGCCCACATCAGGAAGAAGACGCGGTGGTGGTCGCCGGCCTGGAACGCGGCGTGCAGGACCTCGTCCTTCGACCAGAAGCCGGAGAGCGGGATGATGCCGGCGATGGAGAGGCTCGCCACGAGCATCGTCATGTGCGTCGTGGGCATCCTGCGCTTGAGGCCGCCCATCTCCCGGAGGTCCTGGTGGTGGTGGATCCCGAGGATGACGGAGCCCGCCCCGAGGAACAGGAGCGCCTTGAAGAATGCGTGGTTCATGAGGTGGAGCATCGCCGCGGTGAAGCCGGCGCCCGAGCCGTTCTCCAGGTAGAGGAGCCCGCCGGCGCCAAGTGCCAGGAACATGTACCCGAGCTGCGAGAGCGTCGAGAAGGCGAGGACCCGCTTGATGTCGGTGGCGGCGAGCGCCATGGTCGCCGTGTAGAGCGCGGTGAAGCCCCCCACGACGCCGATGACGACGAAGAGGTCGGCGCCGGCGGCCAGGAGGAGAGGGAAGCTGCGGGCGACCAGGAAGACGCCGCCCTTCACCATCGTCGCGGCGTGGATGAGCGCCGAGACCGTGGTGGGACCTTCCATGGCGTCGGGAAGCCAGATGTCGAGGGGGAACTGCGCCGACTTGCCGACCGCGCCGCCGAAGATGAACAGCCCGGCCCAGAAGAGGGTGGACTTGTGGGCGAGGAGGTCGGGGTGGTGGAAGAGCTCGCGGTAGCTCACGGTGTGGAACGTGGTGGCCAGGATGACGATGCCGAGGAAGAGGAAGATGTCCCCGAGGCGTGTCACCAGGAACGCCTTCTTGGCGGCGATGGCGACCGACTCGCGCTCGTACCAGTACCCGATGAGGAGGTAGGAGCAGAGCCCCATGATCTCCCAGAAGACGAACATCAGGAGGTAGTTGTCCATCAGCACGGTGCCAAGCATGCCGGCGACGAAGAGGCTCTTCACCGCGTAGTAGCGCCGCAGCTTGGCGTCGGGCTCCTCGTGGAGGTAGTGGGTGCTGAAGACCGTGATGAGGAGGGAGAGGAGGCTCACCAGGGTGGCGAGCCAGACCGAGAGGTTGTCCAGGAGGAGGCCGACGGGGAACTCGAAGGAGCCCGCCTCGAACCAGGGCCGGCTCCACCCCAGGGGCTCGCCACCCTGGACCATGCGGAGGAAGAACCGCAGCGAGAGTGCGAGGCTGCCCACCAGGGCGGCGATGGCGAGCGCGGCCCCGCCGCGCCACATCCGCTTCCCAACGAAGAAGATGGCGACACTGGCGAGGATGGGGAGCCCGACGATGAGGAGGGCCATCCAAAGGTCGTTGCCCTCGAGTCCGAGCGGGGTGTTGGAGGCGGAGGTCGCTTCGGCCATCTCACCACCTCAGG
>DATDQC010000069.1:0-12213 GCA_035292455.1 Thermoplasmatota archaeon | reverse complement strand
GGTCGTTCTCAAGCCAGACCCCGAGGATGTCGAAGGCCGGATAGGGAGAGTCTCCGGGGGGGTCGTCAATGAGGGGGTCGTTGCGCGAACCCGTGGGGATGCCAGGAAGCAGCGAGTTGTCCATGCGCGGGGGGTCCACAGCGACCTCCTGCGGATGCGCCGGAGAGCCTGTGGGAACCAGCCCTTGCGGCGGCGCCAGGCTGGGGGCGAGGTCACGAGGTCCCGCAAAGGTGACCGTTTCATCCAGGGAGTTGGGGATCAAGTCGTCATAGACGAGGCCCTTGTTGACAATCCTGGATGCGATGTCCGGTGCCCGGCACACCGTTCGGGTGTTCGAGTTGAAGTTGCAGACGATGTCGGATTGGGAAGGCATGGAGAACCCCTGGGAGGTCTCCTCGATGGAGGCGCCGTAGACGGATACGAACTGGTCGCCGCTCTTGGGGGTGCCAATCTCCGCCCACAGGTCGAAGGTCACCTCGAAGGTGTCCAGCGACCAAAACGGCGTCACCGACCGTGCCGGGTCGCAGTAGTCTTCCATCGAGTTCCGCGGGGCGGCAGGCGGCGCAGGGCTCGGCAAGGCGCTCTCGGGGGGAAGCAGCAGCCAGCATGCCGTCATGTGGGCGATGGGGTCTCCCGAGAAGCTCAAGGAATCAAAAATCCATTTGGCGTAGATCCATTGCTGCACGCCGTTGCGCGGGTTCTCGGTGGAGGAGGAGAAGTCGGGGACGAAGCTGATGAGGTACTGCTGGGAGTCGGGGCCGACATCGCCAGAGGGGAGCGCCAGGTCCATGGCCGAGAGCTGGAAACTGAAGAAGGCCTTCTCCTGGGTCGCGACCGGAATCGGGGAGGCCACGGTCTCCATGCGGAGAGCAGCCCCCAGGCAGACCAGTTCGGCTAAGGGGTGGGGGCCTGCATGCACGGAGTCCCCCGTCGAATCGGTGGAGAGCCGCAAGCCGTCCATGGGTGGGCATCCCGTAGCGGCAGGAGGGGCTTCGATGGGCAGGACCGTGATGGTCGCGGTGTCGGTCGCGCTGCTGGTGGACTTGAAGGGGTCGTTGTCCCCCTTGTCCCAAGCGCGTAGGGTGAGTTGGTAGGAGCCTTCCTGGCTGAAGGCGACGCGTGTGATGCCGAGCTTGGAGTCTGCGAAGACGCCGGGCCCCTCGGTGCTCCACTCGTACTCGTAGGGCCCGACGCCGTTGGCGGCGGTGCCGACGACGATGGCCTCCTCCCCCACGTTGACGACGTAGGGGCCGTGCGCGTCCACGACGAGGGGAAGGTCGGGGTAGCCGCGGTCCACGAAGCCGCTGATGTCAATGCGGTCCACGTTGAACGCCTGGCCTTCGATGGGCTCCCCGATGACGATGCTCGGGGTGGCCTCTGGCGGAGGTGGGAGTTGGAGGGGTTGGATGACGTGCTGCAGCTTGGAGAGGCCAGGTTCGCGGTCGAGGAGATAGACGTCGAGGGCGCCGCCGTCGGGGTTGCCCTTGAGGAGTTGGTAGTCGCTGTCGAAGTGGTTGGGGCGGCCGTTGCCGTTTCGCATCAGGGGGACTTCGGGGTACCACTCGTTGAACAGGGTCCAGGAAGGTGTGGCGCCCCCCCAGGAACAGGGGGTCTGAAGGCTGTCGAGTTCGCTTCCCACCCAGCGTTCGCCGTCCCAGCGGAAACCGTTGTGCATGACGCTGATGTCCCAGTTGCCGCCCCCGCCGGGCGGACCGCCGGTGCCTTCCCAGCAGGTGGCGCCCTTGTCTCCTGGGAGTTGGGTGCGGTAAAGGTCGTCGAGGTTGAGCGCGTAGTGGCCGAACTCGTGCGCGAGGACGGCTCCGAGGTCCTCGGGCGTCCAGGGATTGGCGTAGAGCCAACCTTCACGACCGAGGTAGGCGCCGTAGCAGTAGTTCGTAATCATGGGGGGGCCGACGGCATTCTTCTTGGTGTGGCTGTCGAAGGGGGGCACCGTCTCGATGATGACGTCGGGAAGAGACCTGCTGTATTGCGCTCCATTCTGCTGGATGGTGGCAGGGACGCAGACCGGGCCGGCAGCACCTTCAACGTCGTCCACGGGGCCGGTGGGGTAGCTGTTGACACGGTCCATGAGGAGGACCTCGCCGATGCGCAGATAGCCGTCGGTGTAGTCCCAGACCCGTTCGGCGAAGATGTCAATGCCTTCCACGAGGTCCTTGAGGCCGAGGTCGGCGGGGACGTCGCTGGGGAGCGCCTCGGAGTCGAGGGCGACGACGAGGTTGACTTCGTAGGCGTCGTCGTGGGTGTCGCTCTGCATGGCATTTCCAAGGACGAAGCTCTGGATGGGGCTGGGGTCAGGGGGGACGGTCGCGAAGGCGCCGCCCGACTCGTCCACGAAGCGGAAGTACACCACGGTCTTGTTGCCCTCCGGCCTCTCGTCGTTGTCAAGAAACACGATGCCCGCCGTGTCCACCGCGTCTCCGACGGGGTGGGCGACACGGGTGAGTTCATCTAGGCGGTAGCCCCACTCGACGAGGGGTAGGATGGGTTCGTCGCTGTCCCAGGCGAAGACCATTCGGAAACCCGTTTTGGTTGCAAATCCCGTCACGACGTTCCAGAAACCGCTTTCGTCTACGCCATCGCCGTGGAGGCCGTCCTGCACAACGGGAAGATCCTCCCCGTGGGCGGTGGTGGTCGGTAGGACACCGGCAAGCAGCGAGGCGACCAGCGCGACCTGTAGGACGCCGCCAGCGGCGGTTCGGATGGCCATAGGCACTCCATCCTACCTGAACGACTTTCTTCGGGTTTTTGGCAACTGGATTGCGAACCGTTCCAGGAAGGCCCTCGCAAGGCCGCCTACCGCGGGCGCCGGCGGTTGCAGGGCGTTGGAGGCCACGCGGCCCCTGACGCCACGAAAAGCCGTTTCATCCGGTCGGGGAGGTCACGATGGATTTGGCCGTCTCGAAGTCCGGCTCGGCCAACTGCGTCGGGAAGAGCAAGCGCCGCCCGCCTTCCTTGTGCACCTTCACGAGGTCGGCGGCGACCAGGCGCCGCAGGTGGTAGTCGAGTCGGCTTCGTGCCACGCCCGCCATTCGTTCCACGTCGACCATCGACAGGCCCGGTCGGCTCCTCACCAGGCCAAGCAAGAACCTCGCCCGGGAGGTCTTGACGACCTTGATGCGGTGGTGCATCCGCCGCGCCGACTCCTGGCTGGGGTAGTAGCAGACGTAGCGCCCGCCGTTCGACCGTGCGATGAAGCCGTAGGACTCGAGGACGGAGAGGTGGTGGCGGACGTGGCCGCTGCCCAGGCCCGAACGGAGGCACAGCTCGGAGGTGTGGATTCCGGGGTCGGCCAGGATGAGCGCCAGAAGTTCCGCCCGCACGGGATGGTCGGCGACCTCATGCTTCCGGAGCCGGCTGAAGAGCGGGACGAAGAATGCAGCGAGGCGCCACAAAGCGGCGCCGACGGCGATGACGAGAACGCCAGGGATAAGAGGCGGCGAAGCAAGCCGCTGGCGCGTCGCAGTCCCGTCGGGACGAAAGATGGGTTCAATCTCTTGCACTTCTTCCTCGGAGTTGGCGGGACCGACGAGCGGCACCACGGCCTCCGGGACGGTTTCGGGCTCCGGTTGAAGCTCGAACTCCGATTCGTGCACCGCAGGCTCCACCTGTGGCAAGGGAGCGACGGCCTCCGAGGCACGACTCTCATCCGACCCCTGTTCCGATTCGCTTCCAGCTTCCGGCACGTCATCGGGCGGCATTTCCTGGGCATCGGGCTCTTGCGGGGCCCCCGGCACATCAGCGTCGCAGACCACATTGGGAGACTCCGTCCCTTGAGCCGCGTTTGCGAGATTGTCTGCAGTAACCACGCAACCGGGTCCCGCCCCCGTAGGCAAGCGGTCGCCATCCTGGGGCGGCGCGACATCGTCCAGGTCGGAGGGCAGACGGTTGCCCGTGGGGATTCGCGCTTCCACGTCATCCAACAGGTTGAAAGGGCCGCCCTGAGGGATTCTGTCAGGACCTGTACCCGGTGCGATTTGCGCCTCGGCAGCTGAGGACAGCAGAAGGCCAAAGGCGAGGATTGCAAGCCCGAATCGGTGCGCTTGCCCGCCGTGCCGTAACGCGCTTGGGACTCCCACGACTCACACCGCGACCCACATTCCTGGCCTTCCATTTGAGTTTAGTGGGCGTTTCGCGACGGATGCCCAAGATTCGCAAAACAATTGCCAACATGGTTAAGCATGATTTTCAGGGGAAGCCCCTGGGGAACCGGTCCATCCGAAGGCAGGACAAGCAGCCCCATGCTTTCCTGGCGTGCTTACCCATTTCGGAACAGAGCCTTTCGCTTCTCCAGGAACGCCTTCATCCCTTCCTTCTGGTCCTCGGTGGCAAACAGCGCCCCGAACGCGTCGGCCTCCATCTCGAGCGCCGCGGCGAGCGGGCGCTCAAGCCCCTCCTCCACGAGCCGCTTGGCGCGTACGACCGCGAGCGGCCCGTTGGCGAGGCAGGCATCCACGAGCTTCCTGACCTCGTCCATGAGGGCGTCTGGCGGCGCCACCCTGTCCACCAGGCCGAGCCGCAGCGCTTCGTCGGCTCGCATCCGCTCGCCGGTCATGATGAGCCGCTTGGCCGTCCCTGCACCCACGCGGCGCGGCAGGCGCTGGGTCCCGCCGAACCCCGGCACGACGCCAAGCGTCGTCTCGGGAAGCCCGAGAAGGGCGCTCTCGGCGGCGACGATGAGGTCGCAGGCGAGGGCGAGTTCAAGGCCGCCACCGAGGGCGTAGCCGTTCACGGCGGCGACCACCGGGCCGGGGAAGTCGGCGAGCGCCTGGAATGTCGCCTGCCCGCGGCGGCTGAAGGCGGCGGCCTCCTTCGGGCCGAACGCGGCCATCTCGGCGATGTCGGCGCCGGCGACGAACGCCTTGCTGCCGGCTCCCGTCACGATGAGGGCGCGGGCCTTGCCTCGCAGGCCCGTCACCGTGGATTCGAGTTCGCCAAGGACCCGCGAGGTGAGGGCGTTGAGGGCTTCGGGTCGGTTGAGGGTGATGACGGCAACGCCTCGCGTGTCGAGGGAGGAGGTGACGAGAGGCGGCCCCGACGGTGGCGGGGAGGAGGTCTCCACCGCCGTTGTGCCGGCCTTGCTTCGCTCAGGCATTCGGCACGATCTCCAACAAGATAGTGCTCGACTCGACGGTGGCTCCGTCCTGGACGTGGACGCGCCCGACGCGGCCGTTCGAGGGGCTCTTGACGTCGTTTTGCATCTTCATGGCCTCGAGGACCAGGAGGACGTCGCCCTCCTTGACTTCCTGGCCCTCTTTGACCTTGACCTCGACGACCTTGCCGGGCATGGGGGGCTTGATGCGGCCGTCGCTGCGGCGGCCGCCGGTGCGGCTCCGTTCCAGCACCGGGCGGTCGCGGCGCACTTCGAGTTCGAGGGGGCGGACCCCTTCGGTGACCCGCCCGTTCTGGATGCGGAACTCGTAACGTTGGTTGCCGACCGTGACCCTGTAGTGGCCTTTCCCGAGCCGCTCCACTTTGGGTTGGAACGCCTCCCCTTCGACGAGGAATCGGGGTCCGGCGGCGTGCTCCTCGACCTCGACGCTGTAGGGGCGACCGTCGGTGAGGAAGGAATACCTCACAGGATGCCCCCCACGCCTTCGCGGCGCGACTTGTGGCCCCAGGCCGAGAGGCGTCGCCGGCCGAACTCGTCCACGCCGACGTTCTTGGCCTGCGCCTGCTGGAACGAGTAGGACTTCTGCACCATGGCGTCGATGCCGCCCGGCTCCTCGGCCAGCGCGGCGGCGAGGGCGGCGAGCTTCTGCTTGGTGGCCTGGTCCGCCGCGGCGGCGACTCCCATGAGCTTGTCGAGGATGCGCCGCTCCTCGAGGAAGCGGGTCGTCATCTCCCCCTTGACGAACGCCTCGTCGTGGAAGATGACCTGGTGGAGGCCGCGGTTGGTGACGAGGTCGCCGAGGTCGTACTCCTGCAAGGCCCGCCGCATCTTGCGGATGGCCCATTCCCGGCTGTCGGCATAGGTGATGAGCTTGGTGACCATCGAGTCGTAGCTGGAGGGAACCTGGAAGCCGGAGTAGAGGTAGGTGTCCACCCGGACGCCATTGCCGTTGGGGGGCACGTGGCGCTTGATGTGCCCCGGGGTGGGCATGAAGTTGTTCTTGGGGTCCTCGGCGTTGATTCGGCACTCGATGGCCCAGCCGCGCCGGCGGACGTCCACCCAACCTTGGTCGTAGCCGAGGGGTTCCCCCATGGCGACGCGGATCTGCTCGCGCACCAGGTCCATGCCGTACACCTGCTCGGTGACCGGATGCTCGACCTGGAGCCGCGTGTTGACCTCGTTAAAGTAGTACTTTCCGTCCTCGTAGAGGAACTCCGCGGTTCCGGCGTTCCAGTAGCCGACCTCCTTGGCAAGCTGGCACACCGAGGCGCCGATGCGGGCGCGGTCGGCGTCGGAGACGATGGGGCTCGGGCACTCCTCGATGAGCTTCTGGTGGCGGCGCTGGATGGAGCACTCGCGCTCGCCGAAGTGGACGACGTGGCCGTGCTCGTCGGCGAGGAACTGGATCTCGATGTGGCGCGGGCGCTGGATGTACTTCTCGATGAAGACCTCGCCGCGTCCGAAGGCCGCCTTGGCCTGGCGCTGGGTGGCGGCGAGCGACTCGGCGAGCTCACCCTCCTTCTGGACGACGCGCATCCCAATGCCGCCGCCCCCGAAGGCCGCCTTGATGATGACCGGGTACCCCGTGAGCTTGACGACCTCCTTGGCCGCCTTGAGGTCGGCGACGAACTCGTCCTTGCCCGGGACGACGGGGACGTTGGCCTTGCGGGCGGCGATCTTGGAGGCGACCTTGTCCCCCAGGATGTCGATGGGCTTTGGTGGCGGGCCGATGAACTTGATGCCCGCTTTGTCGAGGGCACGCGCGAACTCGCTCCGCTCGGAGAGGAACCCGTAGCCGGGGTGGACCGCGTCGGCCCCGACGCGCTTGGCGAGCTCCACGATGGACTCGACGCTGAGGTAGTTGGTCGCCGTCGCCTCGCTCCCGAGGAGGTGGGCCTCGTCGGCGAAGCGGACGTGGGGTGCCTTGGCGTCCTGCGGCGAGTGGATGGCGACGGTGCGGATGCCCATCTCGCGGGCGGTGCGCATGACCCGGAGCGCAATCTCGCCGCGGTTGGCGACCAGGATCTTGCGGATCTCACGCATGGGGCTTTCCTCCTGCGGAGGACGACGGGGCGCTGGAGCTTGGAAGGAAGATGGCCGTCGCGGCGGTGGCGAGGCCGGCCTTGACGAGGTCGAAGGGAAGGAAGACGGTGGAGCCCAAGGCGACAGCCTCGCTCCAGCCGACGCCCAGGCTCGGCTTAAGGACGACGACGCCGCAGAGGTGGATGAGGGCGATGGCGGCCATCATGGCCAGGAACAGGTTGAGGCGTTCCCACCTCTCGCCGCGCGCCTGTAGGATGAGCCATGCCGCCGCAACGGCGCCGAGGACGGCAAGGCCCAGGAAGAGCCAGAGCAGGCTTTCGGTCGCGGACCACGCCGACTCGAAGCGGCCTCCCTGGAACGCAATCCAGGTCAGCGTCACCAGGGCGGCAAGCGCAAGGGCCCCAAGCGCGGCCGCGAGGCCGACCGCCCAGCGCCGGTCGAGGAGCCGCCGACGGCGCTCGACGTACCAGCCGACCAGGTACGCCGCGGCCGCGAAGCCGAAAAGGTACCCTGCCGTCGAACCTGTAAGCGCATCGAGACCTCCTTCACCCTCCGCGAAGACGGGAAGACCCACGGCGCCCGCCCCGAGGTAGACGGCCACGGATAGCAGGGCGTAGTTGCGGCCGAGGCAGGCGCCCGTCACCAGCACCGCGAGCGGCTGGAAACTGAAGGGCACCGGCGTCCACGGCAGTGGGAGCGAGAGTTGGGCGAGGAGGGCGATGAAGCCCGCGAAGCCTACGGCGGTGAGGACGCGGAGCGGCCACGCGAAGCCCATCCAGTTGGCGTAGGCAATCCCGCGCACCTCGCGGTAGCGTGCCCAGGCGTCGGTCACCGCAGCCCTCCCGTCGTGGAGGCGTGGACCTTGGGGTCGAGGTGGGGCGCCGAGACGGCGAGGACCTTGCCGGCGACCTCGAAGAAGCGGACGCCGACGCGGCCGGTCGGCCCCTCGACGACCGCTCCGCCATCGCCGTCGGCGCGCACCTCGTGGGCCCGCAGGTCGGCCCGGAGCCCGGTGCCGGCGCGCTTCAGGGCGGCCTCCTTGGCGGCCCACATGCAGGCCGCCTCGACGCGCGGCTCCTGCGAGGCCAGCAACGTTTTCAGCTCCGCCAGGCCGAACGCCTCCTCGAGGAAGCTCTTGGGGCGGTCCTCGACGGTCTCGAGGTCGATGCCGAGAGGGGCGACACTGAGGGCGGCGATGGCGAGGTCGTCGCGGTGGGTGAGGGAGAGCCAGAGCGCCGACTCCTCGCCTTTGATGTAGAGACGCGGGCGGCCCGAGTCTTCGTCGGCGCGCACCTCGACGTCGGTCGGCCGCAGGCCAGGGTGGGTCTCGAGCACCGCCTTCTTGGTCGCGAGCCGGCCGGCGCGCCACTCCTTGGCCCGCTTGGGGGCGGGGAACGCCTTGTGCTGGGCCCGCTCGGCGGCAGTGAAGAAGGCTTCCTCGGCAGGACCGTCGGCGATGGAGACCGCGGCGAAGTGGATCTCGTCGGAGTGCGGGAGAGGAACGATGGCTCCGGCGATGTCGGGCCCAGAGACCGCGGACGCGGGCGGGCCGGCCTTGACCGCAAGGGCTGGCGCCGGGCCGGTCTCCACCATCGCGAAGCCTTGGAGGCGGACGAGGAGCCGGCCATCGGGGGCGACCGCCTCGGCGTCGAAGGTCCGAAGGCCCTGCGCATCGCGCCCGGTTGGGCGGGCCACCAGGCGGACCTCCTCCGGCAACCTGCCGGCGTGGAAGATTTCCAGGCGACGCAGGGCGGCGGGGAGCGCCATGACCTTGTCGTGGGCGAGCGCACCGAGTCCGCAGGCCTGGAAGAGCGCCTCGACCAGCATCGGGTGGCTGCGGAACTCCGCCGCGCCGGCCGCGAACTGCGGCTCCGTCGGCGGTCGGTAGAGCGCCTCGGCACCCCCCGCCGAGGTACGGGCGGAGGCGAGCACCTGGAACGAGGGGCCGTGGAAGAACGGCGGGTAGATGTCGGAGCGGCGTAGGCCGAGCGGCGCCTCGGAGGGCTTCGCTTGGCGCTCGGCGGCGGGGGGTGCCCCGAAGAGGATTGTGCCCTCGAAGTGGAGGCGCGGCTCCCCGAGCGGCTTGCCGTCGGGTCCGGTGAACTGGGTGGTGAGCCGGCAGGCGACGCGGGCGCCGTCGCCGTTCTCGACGACCCGTGCCTCAAGGCGTGCGGCCACCGGCTGCGCCTTGAGTTGCTTCACGGGGCTCGCGAAGCGCACGTCCTCGGCCCCAAGAAGCACGCTGCGGGCCGGGGCGAGGAGGCTTGCCGCCTCGGCGAACGACTCCAACCCGAAGACGCCGGGGAGGTAGGGGACGCCCTCGACGCGGTGGTCGCGGAGGTAGGCGTCGCGCGCCTGGTCGAGGTGGAGCGTCGCGAGGACGCGGCGGCCCGGCTCGAACGCCTCCACGGCTTCGATGAGACGGAACCGCTCGGGGTGGTCCAGGATGGCGCGCTCCGCCTCGGCGGCGGCCGGGTCCCACAGGGCGGCGACCACCTGGTGGTCGGCGTCGATGGCGCCGAGATCTCCCGCCACGACCGACTCGCGCACACCGGGTGCGGCCATCTCACGGAGGAAGTGGCCCACCCCATCGGCG
Source organism: Thermoplasmatota archaeon (assembly GCA_035292455.1). Lineage (GTDB taxonomy): Archaea > Thermoplasmatota > E2 > JACPAO01 > JAHFTW01 > DATDQC01. The sequence continues at coordinate 2,443 of DATDQC010000069.1, read as the reverse complement.
GTCGGGATGGGGGTGACGCCGGAGGCGTGCATGATCTCCAAGATGGAGCCGCGGGTCGCCATGCCGACCTCGCCCCACGGGCCCCAGGCGATGGTGAACGCGGTCGTGGCGCCACGGCGCGTGGCTTCCTCCTTCACCGCCTTGGCGAGGTACTCGTTGGCGGCGGAGTAGTCGGTCTGCCCGAGGTTGCCGAAACGGCCGGCAACACTCCCGAACGCCGCCAGGACATCGAGCTTGTCGCCGCGCGTCGCCTCCATGAGGGAACGCCAGCCCGCCGCCTTGACGGCGAAGACCTGGTCGAACTGGCGGCGCTCCTTGCTGGCGAGGTCCTTGGAGACCTCCATGCCCGCCGCGTGGAGGACGCCGTCGATGCGACCCCACACCGAGCGCGCCCACGACACCGCCTCCTGGACGGCCGCGGCGTCGCCCACGTCCACCGGGGCGTAGAGGACCTGCGCCCCCTCGGCCTGGAGGCGCTGCAGGTTGCGCCAGACCTCCGCCGCCTTGCGCTTCGGGTCCACCGCCTTCCGGAGGGCGACGGGGGTGACCTTCTCCCCCTTGGCCTTGAGCGCCTCGCTGGCCTGGGCCTCGAGCGACTTCCAGCCGGCGGCGTCAAGCTTGGCCCACTCGGCGGCCTCGGCGGGCACCTCCGTGCGGCCGAGGAGGAGGAAGCGGGGGTGCTGCGGGGCGAGGGCGGCGAGCGTCTCGACCGTGATGCCCTGGGCGCCGCCCGAGACGACGAACCCCTTGCCGGCGATGTCGGGGGCCGCATCGGGAAGCGCCTGCGGGGCGACCTCGACGACGAAGCGGGTGGCGTCGGCTCCGTAGGCGACTTCCGTGCGCGTCCCGCCGCCCACGAGTTCGTCCACGGCGAGGCGGGCGGGGGCGTCGGGGTGGAGGTCCACCGCCTTGACGAGCGCTTCGGGGAGCTCCTTCTTCAGGGCCTTGGCGAGGCCGGCCGCCGCCGCCATCGAGGCGTCGCGGACGGAGGCCAGGCCGTGGGCACCGTCCTGGCGGGTCACGACGAGGACGAAGCGGCCGGAGCCGAGGTTGGCGCGGTGCGCTTTGGCGGCGTCGAAGAGGGGACCGACGCGGGCCTCGGCCGTGGCGCCCGGCTTGGTGGCGAGGGCGACGATGCCGGCGGGCGACTCTCCGGCGGCGAGGTTGAAGGTGGGCTGGAAGCCGGCCTGGCGGAGCGCATCGAGGAGCTCCTTGTCGTGGTCCCCCACGGCGAGGACGGCGCCACGCTGCAGGGCGGGGCCCTGGCCGGGGCGGGGGACGGGACGGAGCGAAGGGATGCGACGAAGGATGGAGGCGGCGGCCGGCCGGACAGCGGCAACCGGTGCCGGAGCGGTGTGCTGGGCGGTCGAAGGGGCGGGGACTCCCGCGTGCTCGATCACGAACTCGGCAACACGCCGCAGCGTGGGGTAGTCCTTGATGAGGAGCCCCTCGACGGCGGGGATGGCGAAGCGGGAGCGCACCTCCCCAAACAGCTCCGCCTGCTTCACGGTGTCGATGCCGAGGTCGGCCTCCATGTCGAGGTCGGGCTGGAGCATGTCGGCCGGGTAGCCGGTCTTGATGGCGACGAGGCGGGTCACCTCGGCGAGGGCAGCGTCAAGGCCCGGTCCCGCTGCCGCCGGAGCCGCAGGCTGCGCAGGTTTCACGGAGGACGCGGGGGCGGACGGTGCCACGCCACCTCCGATGCGGCTGGCGAAGTAGCCGGCCACCTTCCGCATCGTGTTGTAGTCCTTGACCTGCACGCCCTCCTCGACGGGAAGGGCGTAGACCTCGCGGATGGCGCCGAAGAGCTCGGCCTGCTTGACGGTGTCGATGCCGAGGTCGGCCTCCATGTCGAGGTCGGGGTCGAGGAGCTCCTTGGGGTAGCCGGTCTTGCTCGCCACCAGTTCGATGAGGCGGGGAAGGACTTCGTCCGAAGACGCCCCCGACGGAGTCGCGGATGGCGCAGATTTCACAGATTCCGTTGGGAAGGTCGTCTGTGGAATCTGCGACCCGGGGGAGGGGGCAGGAGCTGCGCCGCCAAGGCGGGTGGTGACGTACCCGGCGACCTTGCGGAGCGTGTCGTAGTCCTTGATCTGGATGGACTGCTCCTGCGGCAGCCCGTACGCCTCGCGGATGGCGCCGAAGAGCTCGGCTTGCTTGACGGTGTCGATGCCGAGGTCGGCCTCCATGTCGAGGTCGGGGTCGAGGAGCTCCTTGGGGTAGCCGGTCTTTCCCGCCACCAGCTCGACGAGGCGCCGGAGGACGCCATCGCTTTCGGCGGCGGCCTTGGCTGAGGTCGCCGGGGCCGCGGTGACGACCGGGGGGATTGGCACGGTCGCGGGAAGGGGTGCCGTCGCGGCGGCGCGCGGTTTCGCCTTGGGGGCGCCGACGTCCACGATGCGGAGCGTCCGGTTCTGCACCTCGGTGCGGGCGTCGGGGATGC
>DATDQC010000068.1:0-9595 GCA_035292455.1 Thermoplasmatota archaeon | reverse complement strand
AGGTGCTCGGCCTCAAGCACGGCGACGCCAAGGTCATCCGCAACGCCGGCAACCTCCTCGACGACGGCACCCTGCGCTCCCTCGTCGTCGCCGTCCACCTCCTCGGGGTGCGCACCGTCGCCATCCTTGGCCACACCAAGTGCGGCATGACGCTGGTGGGCCGCGGCGAGTTCCGCATCGCCAAGAGCATCGCCGCGAACACCGAGGTGCCGCTCCACGAGGTGATGCGCCCCGACTTCCAGCGCTGGCTTGGGGGGTTCGCGGACGCCGAGGAGAACGTCCGCCGGAGCGCCGAACTCGTCCGAAGCCACCCCCTCATGCCCAAGGGGCTTCGGGTCCTCGGGCTGCTCTACGACAACGACAGCGGGAAGGTAAGCTCCTGTCCGGCCCCCCGGCCCAAGGGAAAGGCCCGACGGGCGTCCGGCGCTTGACCTCCCGGCCCCTCCGCAAGCGGGCCGCACGGGGGCCCCACAAAGGATAAGCCGAGTCCACCGGATGGAAGGGCATGGTCGGGTCGCCGGGGGGTCGTGCAACGATGGCGCTCGCCATCGCGGTCGCCGTGGTCGCGGCGGGTTGCCTGGGCGGCGGGGGCGGGCACGACGGGCCCACCTCAAGCCAGGATGGGCCGGGGAACCCCGGCGCGTCCACCCAGCCGGGACGTCCGGGCACCCCCCTTTCGTTCACCGCCCCCGTCCTCATCGGCGGAGGCGGCCTCCCCGAGACGGGGGAGGCGTCGCTTGCCATCGGAGCGGACGGAACCCTGCTGGTGTGCGCCCTCTTCACTCTGGGGAACCCGGTGTGGTCGTCGCAGGACGGCGGCGCCACGTGGGCAACCCACCACCCGTTGCCGGAGCCGGCCGCAGCGGCCACTGCGAACGGCGACTGCGACGTGGCCATCGCGGACGACGGGACCTGGTACGCCGTGTTCTCCACGACGACCGACTCGGGCATCCCCATCGTCCTCACATTCGCCTCGTCCACGGACCGCGGAGCGACGTGGACGGCCGGCACGGTGACCCCGGTCCCGCCCGCCTGCCCCGTCATCGTCCTCTTCGTGCAGGCCTGCTGGATGCACCGCCCGTGGTTGGCCACGGTGGGCGGCGACGTCCTGCTGTCGTACAGCAGCGTCATCCCCTTCGCCACCTTCTTCCAGCGCTCCTTGGACCGCGGCGCGAGCTGGAGCGACCCGGTCCTCGTGCACCAGGCCGGCGCGGACTACCAGTTGGCGGCCGTCGGACGCCTCAAGGCGGGCGAGGACGGCCACCTGCTCTACCTGCCCATCCACGGCACGACCGCCGTGGGGGCCGCCGTCGAGTCCCTGGACGTTGCCGTCTCGCAGGACGGCGGGGCGACGTGGGCGGCCCACCGCGTCGCGGGCTGGGAGGGCGGCCGCAACGACCTCTTCATCCCGAGCCTCGCGCGGGGTGCTGACGGAACGGCCTACGTCCCAGTCCCCGTCACGAACGGGTCCGCCACGGACGTCACGCTCCGGGTGTCGCGGGACCAGGGCGCGACCTGGGGCGAGTCCATCGTGGTCGAACGGGGAATCGACTTCGGGGCGACGGACGCCCATGTTGCGGTGGCCGCCGACCCGCGGGGCGGCATCGTCGCCGGCTGGCTCGAATGGTCCGAAGGCGGCTGGGTCGTCAGGGTCGCCCGCGTCGAGGCCGGCCCCAACCCCAGCGACCCGCAAGCGTCCTCCGCGACGGCCCCGGCGGGGGAATCCGCCAACGTCGAGTTCTTCACCCTCGGCTTTGGTCCCGACGGGCGGCTCCACGTCGTCTATCCCATCCCCGAGATTCCCTGCAGCCAAGGGGGCCGGGACTGCATCTACCACGTCTCCGGGGCGTGAAGGGCACCGATGGGCAGGTGGCCTGGCGAAGTTCTCCGCACCGGCCCCGATGCCCCCTGTCCTCTCCGAGACGGGGGCGACCGGCAAACGCTAACCTGCTCGGCAAAGGCAGCAGACCAGCCGGCTAAAGGCCGTGAAATCGAAACGGCTCAAGCTGGAACATTGGGCGGACGTGCCAGGGTAGTCGCCAGGCGACCCGCGAAGCATTCATCCTTGCCGTCCGCCATAGTTGGGCCGACCTCATGGCTGACCCAACACGCCCTGCGACGGCCGCGCCTCAGAAGGCCGCCGCCATTGCTGGTGTCGATGCCTCCTCCGCCGCAAAGAGTCCAGCCAAAACCCTGGCTCCTGGCCAAAAGGCCGAACTGCTCCACACAATCTTCGACAAGACCTTGCTTCCACTAGGAAACGGCGACCCCGTGGCCATTCGCATGCAGGATACAACCTCACTATTCACGGCCGCCGAATGGCCCGCCATGTGGCCCCCGCCCTCGGCGGTGGCGTGTAAGCGGGCATTCACCATTTTGTCGAGCTTCGTTCTCGGAGTGCCCGACGGAAAGGTGCCCGGCCCGACGATTCGGACCGCCCCTCTCACGGCCGCCGACGAGTTGACCATGCTCGCAGCGTGCCTTGAGACGCTTACGGACTGGAACCTGCGTGAGTGGAACGTCATCCACAAACCCAGACGGCCATCGGTGTCGGCCAACTACGGTGCCCATGTTGCGGACTCCAAGCGCAACAACAAGCACCTCAAGACCGATGCCGAGCACAGGGAGGTTGCGGATGCGGCCGTCCGCGCTCGCCGCGACCACTTGGTCTGGGCTATTGGGGCTGTGCTATGGGCCCGCGATTTGCTCATCCATGGTCGGGCTGTCATTTTCGGTGTTGGTCCGCCACCCGGAGGCAAGGAATGGTGGGCCGCAAACGGGATGATTCTCTTCCCCCCGGCCCAGACGCTCGGCATGAAGGTCTTGGATGGCGCCAGGGAAACTGATGATAGGCTGGCGTTCAAGGTTTGCCAGAAGGTTTCAACGGCGCTCGCCAACCTTGGTGTTAAGGTGAGTGGGGCGGAAGTTCAGGAAGAGTTCGAGCGCATCTGGCGGAATCCGTTCGCCGCCTTCCAGGTCGTTTCCATCGGCCGCATGACCCTCCTGGCGGGGCTAGCGCAGAACCACCAAGCGGGTGCCCTGGGCTGGCTTGCGGTCATTGACCGGATTGCGCCTGGAGCCCCCAAAGAACTAACCAATCTCGCACCCGACCGCTAGCCCAACCGCTCGGCCGGTAAAGGGAGGACGGCAACCGGCAACGGACGTTGCGCCGGGTTTGCCGGTCGCCCCCCTCCGAGACGGCTGCGTTCCACGACCCCCTAACTGTTCCACGGGCGGGGCCTGCTGTTCCACGGCTGGAGTTTCCTTATGAGGCGGATAAGGCGGGGCAGTGGGGACGGGCGCGGGATGGGAGTAGCGTGGCCCCCAGTTCGGTCGCTGCGCGGAGCCTTACTCACGTGCCCCCCACGTGACCGGAGCCGGGCCTTCATAAAGACCTGGCAACACGTGGCTACACGTGTCCCCGCGCCCCGTTTATCAGCCGCGAAAACGAAAATGGCGGGAAGAAACCAAACCTTCGTCCATCTCACCAGAATGTTCTTCCGATAGAGGCAGCGTGATTCAATTTCTTGTGAAGAGCCGCCACCACGCGATGGCATCTCCAGCCGTGCTGACGACTGGACCGGCCTGGCATCATTGACGGGGGCACGTGGGGGCCACGTGGCGTCCTCGGTATAGGCGACCGAGGCGACATACTCTCGGCGCGAGGCGAACTCGTGACCGACCCCACATCCACCCACCCCCCCGAAGACTGCTTGGACCCCCAACTACCAACTGGTAGGATTGTAGCGGATGCCCGAGAAACCCTTGCGCGCGTCCCCAAAGGTGGTGCCGGATTGGTGGTCACAGACCCACCGTGGGACATCCACGGCGGCGGAATATTCGACGCCTGCGCGTCCTACGAGCGCCTAAGCGTCGACGCCATCGCAGCCATCCTCGCCGACGCGCGCCGCGCACTCAAACCAGGCGGCCACCTCTACGTCTTTGCAACCGCTGGACCCGAGATCGTCCACGTCGTCTCTGCCTTCGAACGCTACGGCTGGAAGTTCCTCCGCCTCCTCGCGTGGGACAAGTGCGTCCACTCGGGCATGGGCGCTTACCGCAACGCCTGGGAACCCGTACTCGTGTTCGCCAATGGCGCACCGAAGCGGCGCTTCAACAAGCACCAGACCTACGCCAGCATCCTGCGCGCCCGCTCAATCGGCAAGCGCACGGCGAAGCCCTACGAGCTCTACGAGGTCTTCATCGAGATGAGCAGCCACCCCGGCGAACTCGTGGTGGACCCGTTCTGCGGCACCAACCCCTTGCAACTCGCCTGCTCGCGCGTGCAGCCAGCCAGGCGATGGCTCTGGGGTCGTCAAACCTGGGCGCGCCTCGAATGAGGAAGTCAACTGCCCTGACTGCGGCGGACCTTTGGGAACGATTCGCAGTGACGAAGGAGCCCCCCAAGTAGTGGCTCGGCTTTAGCCGGGCGGGAAAGGCTTGTCGGCGGCCCCTTTTCTCCTCCCGCCCAGCGGCGCCTGTTCCACGACCGGAGTAGGTTGTTCCACGACCGGAGTTAGGTCGGGGGTCGTGGAACGCAGCCCTCCGAGACGGCTGCGTCCTTGAACCCGCGTCCGGGCCTTGACCGTGGCAAGGAACCGCAGTCAACAGGCATTAAACCCGAGTCCGGTCGGGACGCCTAATAACCTGCGTCGGTAGCCAGGCGCGGCCTAGGTGGTTGCTTTGGAACCCCTGGCGGGCCACCGGTCGGTCAGACTGCGGTTCTCGAAAGGGCGACAACCGCCCCGTTAGACGAAACCACGTCCGGAGGATCAGACAGGCGGTGCAGGGTCGAGTCTGCAAGGCGGGCTCACCGGGGGTTTGGCGGGCCCTTCCGGACTCACTAGGCTGGCGGGGTGGTTGCCAAGGTCTCGAAGCCTTGGAAGCAAGCCGCCAAATCGGCGAAGGGCTTGAAGTCGGATTCTCGCGCCGCCGCAATGTAGAGGGTCTTGAAGCGGCCTGGGTCCATGCCCGCGGCATTTGCAAACCGGTTGCATATTGGACGTCCAGGAAGCACGTGCTTCCAAACGGCATCGTTCTTAGCAACGAGCGCCGAATACTCGTCCCACTTGACGCCCACCTCGGTCTGTACTCTCTTGAAATCGAGGAGGGGGCTTACGCGCCCGTGCTCGGTGTCCATCGACTCCTTGAGCTTGGAGAGAAAGTCGGTCTTGGACAGCTTGTCGGCACCTTTTACGCGGGCACTTACGTCGCCGATCTCGGAAGTCAGGCGGGCGCCGGCCCACAGTTGCACCGCATACGGCACCAAGTCTGCCGCCAACGATTGGAGCTTCGCCTCAATCTGGGCGACATCGCGGAGCCAACTTCCCGGTTTTTCCAAATTCTTGAATGCGGCCGCAATCGTCTCGGCATCGAGGAAGTAGTTTTCCAAATGGTAGCGCGGCAAGAACCGCAGTCTGCCCGCTGAACGTTTCTCCAAGTCGGCGAGGACAGCCTCCGGGAGGTTGGCGTCCCGGTCAGAGATCATGAAGAAGTCGATGCCCCAGAGGGCCTTGCTGAGCACGTCATCGACAACCCGGGAAAAGGAAAGGATGTTCTGGCGTGTGCCGGCAGGCGTAAGCACGAACGACGGGAAAATTTCTTGCCCAATAGCCGCGTGGGTGTGATCGTTGAACGTGGAAAGGTGCCCGCCGAGGCCGCGTCGGTTGCGGAAGGATGCCCCGCAGGAGGGGCACGTGGCCGGACCTTGCATGGGTAGAGTATTTGTCGCCCCGACTACTTGCGTGGCAGCCAGGGGTCGTTTGGTTTGCCAAAAAGGTCTCAAACGTCAGCGAAGGATGCCGATTCTGCGTCCCACGGGGTAAAGGCTTCAAAGTCGAACCAGCGCGGCCACTTCCTCACGCTCCGCGACCGAGCGATCATTCTCCAGGGCCCCGAGCCCCGCCGAAAAACCAAGCTCCAATACCGTGGCAGCCGCGTGGATGCCGAGCGGCGCGCCTACAAAATCACCCATGCACGCATCCTACGCGAAGCCAAACGAGACGCCCGAGGCGCGCTGGAAGACCTCGCGTTCCTCGCCACCCACCTGCCGGAGGATTGGCTTTACGACGTGGTCACCGAGAACCGACCCTTGTATTCCTTGACGTCGGAGGAGGAGCCGAGTTTGGAGCGACGCCAACTCGTGGACCTGATGGGCTACCCCTACGCGCCGGTCGAGACCTTCCTGAGACACGTGATGGCGAAACTTGGGTGGCAGCCGTGGAGGGTGGAGGGGCCGCAAGACCCCAAGCCCGAGGGCGGCCCCGTCGTGCGGCGCCGCAAGGGTGCCTTCGTCGCCGTCCGCTTGGCGGCCTCAATGGAGGCGGGATTGAACGAGAAAGAAGGGGACCACCCGACGCATCATGTTCAGATCGTGAGTCGGCAAGACCCGGCCGGAATGATTGAGGTCTGGGGTTACCCCGAACGTCGCAACGAGCGAAAGGGTGCCGAGAAGGCCGGGCGGAAGGCGCCCGAAGGGTGGACCGCCAAGGGTGCCCCTGGCTCGTCGGATTGAAGGGTGCCCTTCCCTCGCACCCTTGCGATTCCTCTTTTGCAAAGAGTGCAAGGGTGCGTCGAGGGGCTTAGAGTGCACCCTCGGGTCGAAGCATGCTCGCACCCTTCAGAGGGTGAGGTCTTCGAGGGTCTGGCACCCTTCGGCGCATCCTTCCCATCGTCCGGCTCAACCCGGCCTCTGTTTTCAACCATCAGTCTGTCGCGAGGCGGATTTGATGATGTCCAAGCGCGAGGCAGCGTGGCTTTGCTGGCTTTGCCAGCAGCACGGGTGGAGAGCCCCGGTCTTCGTCGAGTTTTGGGACCTCGTAAAGCATAGCGAGCAGAAGCACCGGAGAATTCATCGCGAAGGCGCCTTGCCTCAGCCGGAGATCGCGGCTTACCGGGTCTCGGTTTCGCCTGGGATGAGAAACCGAAGAAATCAACGAAATGGGCGGGCGCGCGCGTTGGGCCAGAGAACGGTTGGGTCACCCACAGGAGAGACGTAGGGACAGGACGACCTAGTTCCCCCTTTCCGTCTTCCGCTTCACCGATGGTTCGGCCAACGCGCCAGGGGAGGCGATGCGCCTTCCCGGGGGCCGCTTTAGCGCGAAAATGCGGGCGACGGCGCCCTCGGCGGAACGCCCTTCGTTGGTGGCTCGCTCACCCTCGGATATGGCTGCCGGCGATCCACGTGATGCCTGGAAGAGGAAGAGTCTATCTTGGACTTGATTGAACCGGTGGTCGTGTAGCCTCACAAGGAGGCCCTTCTGAACGAGTTCCAGCTTCTTGCTGGCACGGTGGAAGAAGTAGGCGAGCCGATTGCCGTCCGACACCCGGATGACGTAGTAGGCGAGTTTTCTCTGGAAATCCTGGTCGCCGCCGAAGTTGTGCTGATTCTGTAGCGGTTCCATTGCGGCGACCGCCGCATCGACGCCTGGGACCTCGCGTGGCGCGAGGTAGATAAGGTTGGGAATCGACGGGTAGTCGCCGGGCTGGAATTGCACGGGTTCCATGGTAGCGTCGCGACTGGCGGCGGCCTTGCGGGCTGCACGCAAGAAATGAGCGGCGACCTGCGCACCCATGTCGACTTTCTGGTGGACAAAGCCCGTGCCTTCTTCATTGCGGGCGGCCAGGAGGACATGGATCTCGGCGTGGTCGTTGGCGACGAGGGCAGTCAGTCGAGCATGGGATTGGGCGGCCGTCATCTCTTGCGGGTCTCCACGTCCAGGAAGATGTCGTGGTCGAGTAACCGGACAAGGCGGAGTGATTGGCCCACCGACACGAACGGCTTCTTGGAGAGGGCAATTCGTGCGGGAGCACCCGTGACCTGAATCTCGTACACGCGGTATCCGACGGCACTTAGGATGGGGTTGACGTAGAAGAGGTTGGTCCGAATGTAGAGGACGAGAAGGACCAGAACGAAAACCGCCGATGCTGCCACCTCATAAGGGTCTGAGAAAGCCAGGCCAACAAAGGGCAGCACGTAGGTGAAGAGGTAGCCCATCACTTGGTCGTCTCGCCGTGCCACGTCCGCCACGACAGTGGTTTCCCCGTTGGAATCTTGTCCGGCGTGACGAACGAAGAGGAGGATGACAGCGGGGAACGCGGTGGCAGCGGCCCCGAGGCCTACGGCAAGGCGCCAGTCCACGGGAATCGCTCGAATGGCGTAGATGGCCCACAACGGGGCGTAGGCGCCAAAAAATGCCAAGACCTTCAGCGGAAACTGCGTCAACCAAGTCGGCGCACGGCGTCGGCCGCTTTAGAGGCATGGACGGGTACGTGGAACGCCGTCGTACGCGCATGAGAAGAGCATGGCACCAAACCGCAGTCCCCTGGCAAGGAACCGGTGTCCCACGGGCGGTTCAAAGACGCAGCCCTCCGAGACCCAACCGCTAAATACCACTCCCCTGTCGGCGCGTCACCGCATAGGTGAATGCTATGGCCAAGAACCCCGGCCGGATGTACCGCAAGATCATGCAGCACGCCTACACCAGGCGCGAGTACATGGGCGGCGTTCCCGGCAACCGCATCCTCCAGTTCACCTCGGGGCAGCCCAACGGCGACTACCCGGTGACCTTCCACCTCATCGCCGAGGAGCGCGCCCAACTGCGCCACACCGCCCTGGAGTCCATGCGTCAGACCGCGGTGCGCTCCCTCGACGCCAGCCTGGGCCGCGAGAACTACTTCCTCCAGGTCCGGGTCTACCCCCACCATGTCCTCCGGCAGAACAAGCAGGCCTCGGGTGCCGGGGCCGACCGCGTCTCCATGGGCATGCGCCTCGCCTTCGGCAAGGCCATCGGCACCGCAGCCCGCGTCGAGCCCGGCCAGGCCCTCATCACCATCCGGGTCCCCCTCCGGGGCATCGCCGCCGCCAAGGAGTCGCTCAGGAAGTGCTACAACAAGGTGCCCATGCCCTGCCACCTCGACATGGAAGCCCCTGCCGACGTCAAGCTCTAAACCCCCCACCCGTCTCGCGGTGCGTTCGGTCGTGTCGGTCCGCAGCCCCTTCCTCCTCGTCGTGAGCCTTGCCCTCCTCGCCTCGTCAGCCTATATCTGGGTCGGCATCGCCCGCGACGGCGACGGACCCCGGTCGGCCCTCGCAGAGAGCGAGGTCGGCGACCGCGTGGACTTCCAGGGCCCTCTTGCCCCCTTCGTCCCTGCCTTCGCCCACCCCACGGCGTGGGCGCCGGTCCTCAAGACGCTCGACAACGTCACCTACGTTTTCCTCCAGGAGGACCTGGGGCTCACCGTCCTGGTGACCGCCCCCGACGCGGTGTCGCTCGCCGGCCACGTCATCGTGACGGGCACCGTGGTCGTCGCGCAGCCCCACCCCGACGGGGGCGACGTCCGCCTCGTCATCGTCCACGCGGACAGGCTCCGGGCGGTCCCCCTCGTCGGGTGAGCCGTGGAGCCCCTCTGGCTGGCGGTGACCCTCCTCGCCTTGGCCGGCCTGTCGCTCTTTGCCTACACGGTGCGTGCCCTCGACGCCGTCGGCGCCGCCGCGAGCTTCCTCCTCGGGCTCCTCGTCGCGCTCCTGGGGGGGCTGGGGTGGCTCATGCTCATGGTCCTCTTCACGGCGCTCGGTGTCGCGGCCACCCGGCTC
>DATDQC010000067.1:0-3477 GCA_035292455.1 Thermoplasmatota archaeon | reverse complement strand
CATGTCGGCGGGTCGTTTGTGCTGCTCTTTGAACCCGACCTCAAACGCGAAGTCGTGCGGTTTCTTCGCTTGGCGCATCACGACGAAGCCTACGGGGTTTGAGGGGCGCGACGGCTGTCTCCGCGGAGGTGACGTCGCCTCTCACCCCCGTCGCTATTCTGCCTCCGGTTTTCGTCGCCGCCTTGTGGCGCCCCCCGTTGCGGGCAATCCTGCCTACCCCAAACCCTTAAATCAATATTCAACCATTAGGTTTAGCGTGGACCTGGACCGCACCTTCTCCGCCCTCGCCGACCCGACCCGTCGCCAACTCCTCGTCCACCTGGAGCGGGGCGACCAGACCCTGAGCGAGCTGGCGAAGCCGCTGCCCATCACCTTGATGGCGGTGCAGAAGCATGTCCGGGTCCTCGAGGAGGCGGGACTCGTGGCCACCCGGAAGCACGGCCGGAGCCGGCACGTCCGGCTGCGGACGCACGGACTCCACCGGGCCTCGGAGTGGCTCAAGGAGTCCGAGTCCCGCTGGAATGCCGCTTTCGACCGCCTTGAAGAGGCCCTCAAAGGTGACGACGCATGACACCAAAGCCGACGCCGCAAGCCAAGTCCGCCCCGCCGACCCTGAAGCTCTCCCGCCTGTTCGACGCCACGCCGGAGCGGCTCTGGTCGCACTGGACCGACCCCAAAAAGTACGCGAAGTGGCTCAACCCCGCCCCCTTCGACCTCGTCATCCACGAGTTTGACGTTCGGGTCGGCGGCAAGGTCCGCTTCGACATGCCGCAGCCCGACGGAAACAAGAACCCCCAGGGGGGAGTCTTCCACGTCCTCACTCCGTACAAAGAGATCGTCTCGGGCGACCCCGACAAGTCCTTCCTCCTCCGCGTCACCTTCGATCCGGTCGGGAAGCAGACCCGCATGAGCGTCGAGGTCACCGGTGTTCCCGCCGAGTGGCATGGGATGGCGACCAAGGGCTGGAACGCCGGTCTCGACAAGCTCGCCAAGCTGCTGGGGGCCTGAACATGGCAGCCCCAGGGAAGGCCGCGTCCGCCGGCGCCGTCACCAAGGTCCAAGGCGGCCTTCTGCACATCGAGCGCTGGTTCAAGGCGCCGCCCGCCAAGGTCTTCTCGGCGTGGTCGGACCCCAAGCTGCTGCCGAAGTTCTTCTGGCCCGTCGGCACGGGCCGCGTGGATGAGCTCGAATTCAAGGTCGGCGGAAGGCTCGTCATGGGTCACACGACCGAGCCGTGGACGGCGACCTGGACCTACGTCGAGATCGTTCCCGACGAGAGGATCGTCACGCGCGACCCGTTCCCCGGCACCGACGTCGTGGCCACCGGAACGATGGAGTTCATCGCGGAGAACGGCGGCACCCGCCTCAAGGTCACCTACGGTCCGTTCCCCAAGACGGGCCCCTACACCATCGAGGGCGCGTCGGTCGGCTTCTCGATGGTCATGGAGCGCCTTTCGGAGGCGGCCCAGGTCCCCGGCGAGGGCGAAGGGTTCGAGCTCGTCCGCTACCTGAACGCCCCGGCGAAGAGGGTATGGGAGATGTGGACGACGAAGGAGGGGCTCCAGAAATGGTGGGCCCCCTCGGCGGGCGAGATGGGCTACCGCCTGAAGGTGCTGAAGCTCGATGTCCGCGTCGGGGGCGAGTACGCCATCGAGATGAGGAACGCCGAACACGCACTGGTGAACCACGGCGTCTACACCGAGGTCCAGCCCCACAGGCGCCTCGCGCAGCGCTGGGACTTCGACATCTTCCTCGGCCCCGGCGAGAAACCCTACCCCATCGCGATTGCCATCGCCTTCGAGGAGGTCCCCACCATGGCGCCGGACGTCATGGGCACCCGCATGACCTTCACGCAGGGCCCAATGGCCAAGGCGGAGCACACGGAGGGGAGCCGGCAGGGCGTCATCCAGAACCTCCGGCACCTCGCCAAGGCACTCGGGGAATGAGGATGCGCAACCTGCCGGGCGGCCCCCCGAAGAGCGTGGACGGCTACCTCGCGGCCGTCCCCGCCGAGGCCGGGGCCGCCCTCGCCCGGCTCCGGCGCGACATCTTGGCCGCCGCCCCCGGCTGCACGGAGGGCATCAGCTACCAGATGCCGGCCTTCAAGCACACCGGACGATGGCTCGTCAGTTTTGGGGCGGCGAAGAACCACTGCGCGTTCTACGTTCTGAGCCCCGCCGTCATGAAGAGACACGCGGCCCTGCTCAAGGGATACGACACCAGCACGGGAACCATCCGGTTCCCGGCCGCGAAGCCGCTTCCCGCGGCGCTGGTGAATCGCCTGGTCAAGGCGCGCATCAAGGAGATCGAAGGGGCGTAACCTCACTCCATCTTCTCAAGCCATCCCATCGCGGCGGCGTTGCGAAGGCTCACCGAGGCCTCGACCTGCGCCGCCGTGAACCGCACTTCCTGGCCGGGGTTGTACTTGACGTTGGAGGTCCAGTCGGTGAACTTCTTGCGGACGACGTAGCGCTCCGTCGCGGCCCGCGCGGCGTGCTTGCGGTGGAGGTGGCGCGTCTCGGTGAAGCTGCCGGAGTAGGTGGTGATCTTGCCGTCGTCCAGCACGGCGGTCTTGTCGGTCACCGAGTCGAGGAGGAAACGGTCGTGGCTCACCACGAGGAGGGTGCCGTGGTAGGCGTTCAAGGCGTGGATGACGACGTCGCGGGCCCACAGGTCGAGGTGGTTCGTGGGCTCGTCGAGGACGAGGAGGTTGGAGGGGCGGAGGATGCACTTGAGGAGCATCATGCGTTGGCGCTCGCCGCCGGAGAGGGTGGCGACGGTGCGCCGCAGGTCGGCGTCGGGGTTGAAGCGGAAGCGCCCGAGAAGCGCCTTGACGTCGCGCTCCTCCAGGTTGGGCCGGGCATCGAGCACCTCCTCGTGCAGGGTTCGCCCCAGTTCAAGGTCGTCGTGCTCCTGGCTGAAGTTCGCGGCGCGCACGGCGGGGGCGATGCGCAGCGTGCCGGCGTCCTTCTGCAACCGGCCGGAGAGGAGTTTGAGGAGTGTGGATTTTCCCGCTCCGTTTGCCCCCACGAGACCGACGCGGTCCCCCTTGAGGATCTCCAGCTCGGCCCCCTTCAGCACCGGGGTCCCCTGGTGCGCCTTCTCCAGGCCGGTGATCCGCAGCACCTCGGTGCCGTGCTTGTCCACGGCGTCGAAGCTGAGGCCGAACCCGAGCCGCTCGAGGACGGGGTCGGGGGTGCGGTCGAGGGCGGCCTGGTATTTTTCGAGCGCCTTCATCCGGCTCGCGTACTGGCCGTCGAAGCGCTTCTGTTGCCGGAACTGCAGGATGACCTCCTTGGCCTGCTGCATCCGGTCGCGCGCCTTCTCGTGCTCCCGGCGCTCGCGCTCCACGTTCTCGTCGCGTTCCCGCGCGTAGTCCTCGTAGTTTCCAGCGTAGCAGGTGATGCGGGAGCGCGCGACCTCGAAGACGCGCTCGGCGACGTTGTCCAGGAAAGCACGGTCGTGCGCCACGACGAG
>DATDQC010000066.1:0-5436 GCA_035292455.1 Thermoplasmatota archaeon | reverse complement strand
ACCACGCCCGCCGCAAGCCGCGCTCCCTCGGCGTCGTAGAGATCCAGGAGGGGTGCGGGCTGGTCAGCGCCCAGCAGGTCCACCGCGAGGATGGCCGGCTCGACGGCCTCCACCGTGAACCAGTCCTCTTCCCCGAGGCCGGCAAGTCGG
Organism: Thermoplasmatota archaeon; assembly: GCA_035292455.1. Classification (GTDB taxonomy): domain Archaea; phylum Thermoplasmatota; class E2; order JACPAO01; family JAHFTW01; genus DATDQC01. The sequence continues at coordinate 5,286 of DATDQC010000066.1, read as the reverse complement.
CCCTGCAGCAGCATGTGGGGGCCGATGGTGGGGCTTCCGACACCGGTCTCGGGGCCCCGCGTCCCGTCCGGGGGCCAGGCACCCGGCCGGCACTCCAGTCCCTTCTCGAGGAAGTCCGCGAGGTAGCCGGCCGCCTCGGCGAGGTGGGGCAGAAACGCGGACTCCGAGAACGTCAGAACGGTCACGAAGCGCCCATCGTGGAGGAGGAAATGAGTGAGCGGGTCGAGGTCGGCGGCCGCCTCCAGCCATGCCTTGGCTTCTCGCGTGCGGTTGAACTCGAGGGCGACGCTTCGGACCTGCGCGTCGGCGTCGGAGGTGCGGGCGAGGATGGAGCCGAAAGCGAGGGCGGACCGCAGGCCTGCCGCCTCGAAGAGGTCAGGGTCCGCGAGTCCGGGGTTCTGCTCCATCCCCCACGCCTCAAGGGCGTCGGCGACGAGACCCTCGTCGTCAGGCAACGCGTAGTCCACAGCGCCGTAGCTCTCGATGAGCACGTGCTCCCGCAGCTCCGCCGAGGCGACCGGGAGGGGTTCGGCCGGCTCGCCGCCGTCGCTGCACCCGGCCACGGCCGCCGCGAGCAGCAGTGCCACCCAGGCGGTGGCGTGGCGGGGGCGGCCTCCCATGGCACCCGCTTCGGCTTGTCCTTGAAAAGGGTTGCCCGCGCCCGGTCCCGAGGCGGCTACCCGTCGTCCCCGTCCTCCACGACGCCGTCGGCGGGCCGGTCCTCGACGTAGATGTCGAGATCCCCCCATTCCTTCGTCGCCGCCTGGACGTGGATGCGGTTGCCCCCTCGAAGGAGATGGCCGCGGAAGCGGAGGGTGATGTGGTCGCCGCGGCGGAACGCGTAGGGCTTCTTGTACGAGATGGCGGCGAGCTCGACGCGCGGCGACTCGATGCGCTCCGGGGGGTAGTGGACGCCGTTCACCACGATGACCGGCGGGGCGACCAGCGTGGCGTCGCCAAGCGGGTTCTGGAGCGCGAAGGCGAAGCGGCCGTCACCGAGGTCGCGCAGGCTTCCCTTGCGGTAGAGTTTCCGTAGCAGGAACGCGGGCACATCCACGACCCAAGGAGCGTCCGGGCAGCCTTCAGGGTTGCGGACCGCGTTTCCCGGGCACACGGCGGAAGGCGACCGGTTCCTCGTCCCAGCGGTAGAAGAGCGGCACCGCCAGGAACGTCGTCACCGTGATGATGACGATGGCCGCGACGCAGGCGACGAACATCTCGTAGGATCCCCGGATGGCCCCGCGGCTGAAAATGAGGAAGGAGAGGAGGGCGGTGGTGCTCGAGAACGCGACGCCCTTTCCGACGGTGCGGAAGACGTCGCGAGGCGAGGTGCCAAGGTGCATGTTGTAGGCGAGGTGAACGGCGTAGTCGCTGCCGATGGAGGTGATGAAGGAGGTCGGGATGAGGTAGACGAAGGCGAGGTCGATGTCCAGCACGGGCAGGATGCCGAGCCACCACACGAAGGTCAGCCCCAGGGGCAGCGACACCGCCGCCACGGTGCGCCCGCTGCGGGTGAAGAGCAGCACCAAGGCGAGGACGACGACGATGCTCACCGCGTTCGAGAGCTTGAGCCAGTGGTTGGTGTAGTCGTTGTACTTCTTGATGCCCGTGAGGGTGCCGAAGTAGTGGCTCTCGCTCGCCGCGTCGGGGGAGGCGTCCACCACGGCGCGGAAGGCGGCGTCCGCCTTGTGCGTGGCCTCCTGGTCGATGGGGATGTTGACGAAGGTCAGCGCCCAAGCGATGGAGGCGTCGCGGTCCATGAAGGTAAGAAGGAGGGGTCGCCACTCCTCGCGCTCCAGCATGTCGTCGTAGGCGGCCCGCACGTCGGCGTCGTCCCAGTCCTCGATGTGGGCGAAGGTGGGGTCGTAGGCGGGGTCGAGGCCGGGGTAGCAGAGTTGGGGCGGCGCGCCGGGAGCCGCCGGGCAGGGGAGAAGGATGCCGCCCAGCAGCACGTCCTGGCCCACGGCCGGCCCCGCGGTCTGGATGCCCTCCCGGAGGATGGCGTAGAGGTTGAGGATGAAGGGCACCGAGTTCACCGCGCCGCCGGCGTCCTGGACGAAGGGGTCGGCGACCATGGCGCGGTGGATGGCGATCATGTCGTTCACGGCGGCCTTGGTGGCAAGGCTCCCCGGGCCGTCGCCCTCGGTGATGACGGTCTCCTGTCCCGTGGCGTGGATGTGGTCCTGGAAACGCTCGTACATATCGAGCATGTGGGCGCGGTCCTCGCCGTGGGTCCACAGCTCCTTCTGGGGCAGGTTCACCTCGACGGTGCCGATGACGTACTCCACCTGGGGAATCTGCAGGGCGAAGAAGACCGTCCCGGCCACCAGCACGGCCGCGGCCCAGACCTTGTGGCGCCCGAGGAACGCTCCCAAGCGTCCCATCGCCTCGCTCGGCCGGGAGACCTCCCGCGTCTCGTTGGGGAGGGTCAGCTGCAGCATGGCGGGGACGAAGGTGATGGAGAGCAGGTAGATGCCGGTGATGCCGCCGAGGGTGGCCCAGCAGATCTGGACGATCATCGGGCTCGTGGAGAACAGGATGACGACGAAGCCGGCAAGCGTCGTGATGGTGGCGATCCAGAGCGCCATGGCGCCCCGCCGGCCGACGTGGTCGAAGGCCTCGACACTGGTGCGGGCCGACGAGCGCTCCTGCGCGAACTCGTTCATGATGTGGATGACGTAGTCCGCCCCCACACCGAGGATGAGCGGGAACATCGCCATCGAGATGAAGCCCACGGAGACGCCCCCGAGGGTCATGCCGGCGAGCGTCCACAGCAGGATGATGGCGAGCGTCACGACGCCGATGAGGGCGCGCTTGACGTTTCGGAGGAGGAGGGTCAGGCTCACCGCGATGACGAGGAAGATGGCGCCGGTGAAGATGAGCGCCTCCTCCCGGACCTGCTCGTCGATGCGGTAGATCCAGGACTGCACGCCCCAGGAGTCGAAGTAGGCGGGGTCCCAGAGGTCGTAGGTCTTGCAGGCGCCCGACGCCCCGCACTCCCCGACCTCCATGCCGCGGTAGTCCTCGATGATCTCGTTGATGAGCCCGCCCGTCTCCTTCTTGGAGAGCACGGAGGTGTCGGGGTCGTAGATGATGAACATGACCGCGGCGTCCCACGCCGCCTCCGGGGCTGCGGTGGCGTTCTTCGAGTGGTACAGGTTGATGCTCGGCCCGCCGGCGGAGAGGACGAGTTGGCTCACGACGGCGTGGTCCACCGGGTTGGTGGGGACCTCGTAACCGCCCTGCGGGAACTGCTTGTAGATGAGCTTGTAGAAGTAGGGCAGGCTGGTGTGGCTGAGGACCTTGTCCACCCCGGCGCGCTTCGCGAACTCCGCCTTGACGAAGGCGAAGAGCTCCTCTTGCGCCAGAAGCGCCGGGACGTCGGTGACGTTGTCCACCGGCTCCACCTCGCCGGAGAAGGGGTTGAGCCCCTCGGCGCCCTCCTTGAGCTCGAAGTAGACGATCTCGGAGTTGACGCCGGCCACACGGGCCCGCAGCTCCCGGAAGGCGTTGGCCTGGTCGTCGTAGGTCGCGAAGTAGCCGGTCTGGATGTCGGTCTCGACGTTGGGCTCGACCGTCACCAGCACCGCGACCGACCCGGCGGTGAGGAGGGCCACGATGGCGACCACGAGCCAGGCCTTGTGCGCCGAGCCGCGCACCAGGGCGGAGAGCGTGTTCTGAAAGGCGCGTTCAATCGCTCCGGCGCGCTCCGCTTTGGCCATCACCAAACCCCAGCGGGGAGCCGGACCGCCGCGTAAAGCGCTTGTGCCGCCTCAGGCCCCGAGGGTGCCGGCCTGTTCGGGCGTCTGGAAATCCACCCAAAGGGCTGCGCCCTTTGGAAACCGCGGGCGGCGTTCGCTTCGCTCAGCCGACCATTGCGCCCTTCGGGCGCCCTAGTTCGCGAGAGTCCCCGCCTGGTCCGGCGTCTGGAAATCCACCAGGGTGCCCCGCAGCGTCTGCAGGTCCACGAGGGGCATCTTGCAGGGGTCGGGGGTGAAGTTGAGCATCTTCTGGTAGCCGGTCTGGCTCTGCCAGGTGCCGGAGTTCACCATGAGGACACCGCGGTAGGACTCGATGCCGGGGACGTGGACGTGGCCGGTGACGAAGACGTCCGGGATGTCGCGGATGACGAGGTAGTCGTGGTGCTCGGGTGCCACCGGCGTCCGTTCGCCGTACAGCGGGGCGAGGTGGCGCGACTGCAGCATCTGGCGCATGATGCCAAGCGGCTTGGCGTGGTCGAGGTTGGCGACACTGGTGGCAAAGTCGATGAGGCTCGAGCCGTGGTAGCCGAGGGTGAGGGCGCCGTGCAGGCGGTACCACGCGGGGTTGGCGAGGAAGCGCGCGTCGTGGTGGTCGAAGCGGTTGCGGACCTCCTGCGTGAAGGCGGGCTGCGGCTCGGCGGGGCGGGAGACGTCGTGGTTGCCGGGCTGCACCACCATCTCGATGTGGTCGGGCACCGACTCCATCCAGTCCCCGAACGCCTCGTACTGGTCGTAGACGTCGGGGATGGTAAGCTCGTCCTGCTGGCCGGGGTAGATGCCGACACCGTCCACCAGGTCGCCGGGGATGATGAGGTACTTGACGCGCCCGGCCGCCTCGCGCTCGCGCCGGCTCCCCCCTTCCCCGGAGAGCCACCGGAGCATGCGCTTCCAGTTCTCGGCCAGGAAGGTGCCCGACCCGACGTGGATGTCGGAGAGGAAGGCGGCCATGAGGGGGGCCTCGGCGCCGCGCTTGCGGTCGTGGTCCGGCATCGGGATGTCGGGCCGCACCAGCGACGTGACGAACAGGGCGTCCCCCTTCGAGGAGACCTGGCCGACGAGGCCGACCACCTCGTCCTGCACGAGGCTCTCCGCCATCGCCCGGAGCGGCGGGTCGTCGCCGCGCACGATGCACACCAGGGAGCCGGTCTCGTCCTCGACCTCGAGGCGCCAGTGGCCGCTGCGGGTGGCCTGCACCTCGGTGAGCATGCCGATGACCTGGACCTCGGGGGCGCCCGGCTTGACGCGCTCGATGGGGACGGCGTTGCGCAACTCGCGGCGTTGTCGCAGGAGCTTCGCGATCTGACGGTAGCGGTCCTGGAAGTAGGTGAGGAAGTCCTGGGTGGTTCCCTCGCAAGTGGAGTTGCCGGTCATGTCGTCCACCACCTCGAGGCGGCCGGCGTGCTCCGCCGCCACCGGACGCCAGTCGCCCCGCGCCGTCACCTTGAACGCGGCGGCATCGGCGCGCGGGTCGATGCGAGGGGGTGCTGCGGCCAGGGGGGCGCCGTCCGGCTCCGTGGGCTCTTCG
>DATDQC010000065.1:0-4828 GCA_035292455.1 Thermoplasmatota archaeon | reverse complement strand
GCCCCGAACCAGTCCACCACGACGGCCGGCTCGTCGCCGACGACCCACGCGTCGTGCCCCTTGGGCAGAGACGTGACATCGCCGGGCTCAGCGATGAACTCGGTGCCGTCATCCATGCGGATGGCCAGGCGGCCGGAGACGTGGTACTGGAAGTGCGGGGCCTCGCAACTGGCGGTGCGCGCGATGGCCTTCAAGTCCTGGGACCAGCGCCATCCCGGCTTGAAGACGAGGCGGCCGACCTCGCCGGCGCCGACCTTGACGATCTCGGCGTAGCCCTTGGGGAACTCGCGTCGCTCATCGGGCTTCTGGAAGCTGCTGTGCTTGGTCATCTGGTTGGTCTGGTGGGTTTGTGTGGTCTGGGTCGCCATGGAGGCTCACCAGCCACGCTATTGGCGCCGACGTCAAGGACCTGCCTGCGGTGAGCCGTGTCGCTTGCGTCATCCCAAGGTCGGCTTTGTCCAAAACCGCAAGTGCGACGTTACACTCTTGACACGATGGGCGCAGGCGCCTCTTCGCGGGCAGCCAACGCGGCGCGTTGCATCTCCTCGGTGAGCCATGCCTCGTTGCTGGTCGATTGAGCGGCCAGCAGGCCTTCCGCGTCCGCGACGTCCGGCATGCCCCGGATGCGGTCGATGGTCTCCTGCAGGTGGCTGGGGGAACGGAAGACGAGGCCCATGACGAGGTCGGCGACTTGGTGGTCCGGCGGGCTCCAGCAGTAGGCCCATTGGGCATCGAACTCCTTGTGGAGGCGCTGCGTGACCGGCGCGGGGGGCACCTGCTTGAAGCGGATGGCGACGTTGGCGAAGAGGAGGCTGGGGATGTTGCCCGTGTTGAGGCGGGCCACCGTGTCGATGCTGCCTTCAGCCCACAGACGGTCGTAATGGCGGCTCACCGTGCGCGTGCTGACGCCGAGTTCCGCGGCGACATCGGCAAGGGGGCGGAGGGCTTGGCCCCGCAAGGCGTGGATGATGCGCCAATCAAGTCGGGTTGGCTGGCGGGCGACCGGACTTGAGGGGTAGGCGGCGTACCGCGAGTGGCGTGTTGCACCCAGGATGCGGGACACGAGTTGGACGCGGCGGTCGAGGGCAGGTTGGCTCTTCTCGAACAGGTCGACGCGGATGGCGGGGCCAAGGTAACGCTCCACGACGCCCACACCGTCGACGGCCTGCAGGTCGTTCATGGTCTGTGAACTGGCGGGACCTGGCAAGTGGAACAGGAACCCGGCGCACGTGTAGGCCAGGAGGCTGAAGTTGGGATAGATCTCGTAGCCGGCGATGATGCCCTCTTTCTCGAGGCGTCGCACGCGTGCCTTGGCGGACACGACGCTCATGCCCAGTTGCTTGGCAAGGTAGGATGGCTTGAGGTGGTCCTGGTCGCGCGGCCAGTCGGCGAACGGCTGCACGCCCATCAGGCGCAGGATGTGCAAGTCCTTGGCGTCCAACGTGGGGCCATGGCTGGCGCCCGTCTTGAGCGGTCCGCTACGCTTATGGCGTCCGACCTCCCGTGCCATCCCGTGGCCAAACCAAAGGAGGCCTTCTGCTACCGTTGCCCGGACTGCGGCACGGTCAAGGAGTTCTCACAAAAGCCCGCGTTGCCGCCCACGTGCTGTGGCAACGCGATGGACCAGATCTGACGGGGACGTGGCGCGGCGCCTCCAGGTCGCGATCCCTTACAGGATGTCATGCTGGCTGCGAGGGTCAGCGCCCCGACCGCGTGATCGGTGGACGGACCCGTTCGAGCGCAGACAGGCGTCCCAACGTCCTCCCGGCCTTGGACGGGAAGTCTTACCAACGCCGGCGCGCTGTTTTCTTCGTGGCCAAGGGCTTGCCGCGGCCCCGCCACGTGGAGAGGCGCCGCGGCCGGCCGGGAGTTGCATCCCGGAAGGCCGACGAGGCCCTGCGGGCTGCGATTGAGCTTTCCGTCCGCTGGTCGGCCCTGACGGCTGCCCTGTCCGGATTGCCGGCGGGCGAGGTGGAACGCGTGGCACCCGCAGTGAGAGCGGCGGAGCAGGCCGAACTCTCGCGGCGGGCTCAGCGCTCGAATCGAAGTTGGGGGCGGTCACGTCGCTTGCGGCATGGATGGGGGGCCTGATGATGTTCGCAGGAGTCTCCTGGTTGGGGCTCGCATGGGTCGCGGAAGGCGCATCGTGGGCTCGCCCGACCTCGTGGATTGTCGCGTGCGCGGTGGGGGTCGCGGGGGCGTTCCTCCTCGCCAAGACCCGGAAGGCGTGACCCGCCGCGGACACCGCCTAGGTCCCCCGGTCGCACAATCTTGGCGCCACAAGCCTTCTCCATCCCCACGGTCTAGGCCTGTTTGATGGAAGGCGAAACAGCACCCGGCGTGCCGACGTGGGTCAAGGTCCTGGGAGGGGCGCTCCTCGTCGCCCTCGTCGCACTCCTGGCCCTGCACTTTGCAGGAATCGCCCCCGCCAGGCATTGAGCATCGTATGGTGATGACACCTCAGGTCAGGCAGATTGCCCTCATCGCCCACGTCGCGGCATCCGTCGGATGGATTGGCGCCGTGGCCGCCTTCATCGTCCTCGACGTGGCGACAGTCGTCCGCGACGACGTTCCCGTCCTGCGCGCCTGCTACCTGGCCATGGACCTCATCACCACGTGGGCCATCGTTCCCTTGGCCTTCGCCGCCCTGGTGACAGGCATCCTCATGTCGCTTGGCACCAAATGGGGGCTCTTCCGGCATTGGTGGACCGTCGTCACGTTGGCGCTCACGATTGCGGCGACCGCCGTCCTGCTGGTGCAGCTCCCCATCGTCAGCCAGCGGGCCGCCATTGCTGCGGACCCCATGACCTCCGACGCCGAGCTGCGCGGCATGGGCAACCTGCTCCTCCATTCCATTGGCGGAGCGGTGGTCTTGCTCGTCATCACGGCCCTGAACATCGTGAAGCCGCGTGGACTGACGACGTACGGCTGGCGAAGGCAGAAGGAAGCCGCTTCCCTGGCGTCGGAGTCGGGACGTTAGGTCCCAACCGGCGTGGCCAAGAATGCCACAGACCGGCTTTAAGGCGCCGTCAAATCCATGGCCATGCCCATGCCTCGCAAGGCCGATGACGTCCTGCGCGCCGCCATCGAGCTTTCGAGCCGCTGGTCGGCGCTGAAGGGTGCGCTTGCGGGGTTGCCAAGAAGCGAGGCGCAACGGGTCGCGCCAGCGCTCGGGGCCGCCGATGCCTCGATTGCTCGCATGATATCGGCGCTCGGGCTGCAGCCGCCCGCCACCTGACCTGGACGGGTTGCCTCGCCTGAATCTGCTTAATCTGCGGCCTCCCGCACACAGGCCGGCCCAAAAAACCAAGGGAGTGCAAAGCCCAGACTTGCTCTCTCGCCGCCAGCGCATGGTTCATCCAGGCGGTCGGGTTCGGACGTGCGGAGCCGTACCATGCCGCAAGCCCGTACCCAAGACACGGAGCCGGTCCACAAGCCCCTGACCATGATTACGCCCTGCCTCTGGTTCGACGGGCAGGCGGAGGAGGCGGCGAGGTTCTACGCCTCGCTGTTTCCCGACTCCCGCGTAGACAAGGTCGTCAAGGCCCCCGCCGATTTCCCGAGCGGCAAGAAGGGGGATGTCCTCGCCGTCGAGTTCACCCTGATGGGCCGCAGTTTCAGCGGCCTCAACGGCGGGCCGTACTTCAAACTGAGCGAGGCGGTCTCGTTTGTCATCCCCTGCAAGGACCAGGCCGAGGTGGACCGCTACTGGAAGGCCCTCTCGGCGGTCCCCGAGTCGGAGCAGTGCGGCTGGGTGAAGGACCGCTTCGGCCTCTCCTGGCAGATTGTGCCGACGATGCTGCACCGGCTCCTTGCCGACCCCGACCGCGCCAAGGCCGGGCGCGTCATGGAAGTCATGCTCAAGATGAAGAAGCTCGACGTCGCGGCCCTCGAGCGCGCGGCCCGCAAGTAGGCCCAGCCCCGCGTCCACCCCGCGGTTGCCTCTACCGTATCCCCGAATCGCACTGGACCGCCACCTCGGTGTAGCGCCCCTCTGCCACTACGAACCCTTCGCTTGCGCAGGATGGAGGTGCAGACGAGTCGGAGGGCGACCGGATGAGGTAAGCGCCGGGCGCTACGGCGACGCGGAAGGTCCCGTCGGCGTCCGATTCGAACTCCTTGACGGTGCGTCCCCCCTCGGCGGTGGCGACCTCAAGATGGGCCCGGTAGGGCCGGTCCTCGCAGCCCGGCTCGGGCGGGTCTTGCTCGACGGGGCAGACGGGCCCGTAGAGGACCGTGCCGAAGATGCCGCTGGAAGGCTCCTCTGAAGTGGCGCATCCGGCAAGCAGGGCCATCGCGGCCACGAGCAACATCGCCCGCATGGGACCTCGCCTACCGCTCCTTGTAGTAGAGCCGCATCGCCACCGGCGCCGCCACCAGCACGATGGCAAGGGAGGTGCCGAGCACCCACAGCACGTCCACCCCGGCGGGCTCGCCGTGCATGAGGGCCCGCGACGCGCTCGCCAGGTGGGTGACCGGGTTGTTCTTGACCACGGCGCGGAGCCAGTCCGGCAGCGTCTCGAGGCCGACGAAGATGTTGCTGGCGAAGGTGAGGGGCATGAGGAAGATGAAGCTCGTCGTCATGACCGACTCCGGCGTCTTGACCCGCATGCCGAAGATGATCCAGATCCACGACACGGCGAAGGCGAACGTGAGGACCAGCAGGAACGCCAGCAGGACGCCCAGCGGCCCCCCCTGGGGGCGGAAGCCCAGGATGAAGCCCATGCCGAGGATGACGACGACTCGACCTCCAGGAGGCGCTGCGGCGCGCCCCGAACGACTCGGTCCTCAAGAAGGAGATCTCCGAAGCGTTCGACGAGGCGAACCG
>DATDQC010000064.1:0-2232 GCA_035292455.1 Thermoplasmatota archaeon | reverse complement strand
GCCTCTCGGAAGAGCTGGCCGCCGATTCGTCTTCGGAGGGCGCAGGCGGCTCCGACCGGGGCGGCCCGGTCGTGGTCCTCGCTCCCAAGGAAGGCAACGCAGCGGGTGCCCCTGCGTCCATCTCGGCGGCGCAGGCCATCGGGGCCGCCACCGTCGCCGGGGCGGCTGCCGCCTCGGGCGGACTCAGCTGGCACCACCGCCGCCGCTGGTGGCCTGGCCTCCTCGCCCTCATCCACCGCCTCGACCCCCGCCGTGTGCGCAACCAGGCGGTGCGGCGCCGCATTCTCGAGGTCGTGCAGACCGAGCCGGGCATCCATATGGGCGCCCTGCGGCGCCTCCTCGGCCTCCAGAGCGGTCACCTGCGGCACCACCTCAAGATCCTCGAGGACTCCGGGGCCATCGTGTCCAGGAACGGGGGACGCTACCGTTGCTACTTCCCGGACGCCGCCAGCGCCGCCCGTTTGGGCCGCAGTGCCGGCGCCCTCAAGGCGGCGCGCGCCCGGGAGTTGCTGTCGTTCGTGCTCACCAACCCTGGCCACAGCGTCCAGGAGGCCGAGTCGGCCATGGGCGCCCCCGAGGGGGGCCTCGACTACCACCTGCGCCGGCTTGAGGAGATGAACCTCATGCTGACCCTGCGCTCCGCAGGACGCCGCTGGCTCTTCCCCACGTCGGCCGCCCAGGAGGCGGGCGCCTTGGTCGAGGCGCGGCCGGCTCTCCTCCCGCTGCTGGTCCAGCACGCGGCCTAGAGGACGTTTCACAACCTTTCCTGGGAATGGGCTATCTTCGGCGCCCAGTTGGCCACAGATTACGCAGATTTCGCAGAGGGCCAAATGGCCCGAATCTGTGGAATCTGCGAAATCTGTGGCTCCGTCTGGGGCAACGCGCCGCGCCGCCAGAACAACTCCAAGGCCCCCAGGAGAGGTCATGAAACACCTTCTAGGCGCTAACTCTGCCGGCGGCGCGACGCCCTTGTCTTCCTTGCCTTGCGTTGGGCCGGCTTCGCCTTGGCCGAACGGGTCCGCGCTGGCTTGGCTTTGACCGCCTTGCGCAGCGACCGGCGGGGCGCCGGGAAGGGAGGCGGGGTAGGAGGGCGCTCCACGGACTCGACCGGCCTGGGGTCCGCCGCGGAGGTCGGGGCGGCCGGGGATTCAAGGGGCGCCTTGCGCCGGAACAGCCGGAGGGCCATGCGTGTCCAGGAGGCGGGCGCTTCTTGACCCCTTCGCCGTGGCGTCAGTCCAGCAGTTCGTCGGGGCCCCAGCGGAAGTCCAGGCCGGTGAGCGGGTTCCACAGCGGCTCAAGCAGGCAGGCCACGCGCGTCACCCCAACAGTTCGAAGCCAAGGACGGCGAGGGCGAGCGCCGCGCCAAGGGCGGCGAGGGCGCTGTAGGGCAGGTGCTCGTCGCCGGTGCGGCGCGACCGCATCAGCAGGGCGACCAAGGCCAGGGTGCAGGCCGCGAAGAGGGCGAGGAGGAAGGTGGTGAACAGCATCGGGGGCTCCGTTTTTGGTTCCTGTGGGGTGGCGTGGGGAGGTGTGTCCCTCACTCCACTCCAAGGTTCAGCGGCGGCCAATATATACTTAACATTACAAAAATTACGTAGTTATTGAAATATTACTTATCTGGGACCGCTCGCTTGGAGAAACCCGACACAGGGCCTAAATACCTGGTCAGCCACAATCGGACCGATGACGGACGAGACCGCCGTCGCCAACGCCCCCGGCGTTCCCGCCTCCGTGGAGACCATCCTCCGCGAGCTTGGCGGCCATCCCCCCATGACGGGAAAGCAGATCCGCGAGGCCACGGGCCTGCCGCGCCGGACGGTCTACACGGCGCTTCGCCGCCTGCGGGAGATGGGCCTCCTCAAGGAGCAGGCCAGCCTGCGCGACACCAGGCAGACCTACTTCTGGGTCGCCGAAGGCGTTCCCGCCCACGACCTCTAGACACACCTTTCCTTCTCTTCACAGCGGGATGTTGCCGTGGCGCCGGCGTGGCCCCTCGCTGCGCTTGTTCACCAGCGTCTCGAGGGCGCGGATGAGGGCCGGGCGGGTCTCGCAGGGCTCGATGACGTCGTCCACGTACCCCTTGCCGGCGGCGACGTAGGGGTTGGCGAAGCGCGAGCGGTACTGCGCCGTGAGCTCGTCGCGACCTACCGCGAGAAGTTCGCCAACCCCTACATCGCCGCCAAGCGCGGCTACATCGACGACGTGATCGAGCCCGCCGAGACGCGGGCGGGG
>DATDQC010000063.1:0-2044 GCA_035292455.1 Thermoplasmatota archaeon | reverse complement strand
GGTGAAGTCCTTGACCGTGAGCTTGTACTCCGACGCGGCGGGTGCCGAAGGGGCAGCGGGTGCGGAGGGGCCGGGGGTCGGGGTCATCTTCAAGCCTCCAACGTCGCGTACGAGTCGGTCGCGATGCTCATGACGTCGGTGAAGTCCTTCTTGGCGACCTTCACCACGTCGCGGTAGAGCTGGATGGGATTGAAGGGGCGCCCGTCGAGCTTGTGGATGCGGGCGTCGCAGCCCCGAAGAAGGTGCTCGCGGATGAGCCCCTCCATCTGGCCCAGGTGGTTGGCCTCGACCATGATGGTGCGCTTGCACTTCTCGAGCAGCTCGCCAAGCACGGTCGGGAAGGGCCAGACGTACATGATGTGGAGGACGTTGGCCTTGATGCCCGCCTTCCCGAGGAGCCGGAGGGACTCGATGGCGGGGCCCTTGGTGCCGCCCCAGCACACCAGGGTCAGCTCCGCCTTCTCGGGCTCCCTGTCCTCGACGACCTCGAGCCCCTTCCAGGCGTAGAACTTGGGGGCCCGCACTGCCTGCGCCATGCCCTCCATCTTGCGGAAGCGCTTGAGGTGGCGCTCGGTGCGGTTCGTCGGGTCCTCGGTGATGTCCCCGAACTCGTTCTGCTCGTCGGAGGCCATGCAGTGCACGCCGCCTTCCATGCCGGGCACGGTGCGGGGGCTGATGCCGTCCTTGGCGGACTCGAGCCGCTTGAACTTCTTGTAGGTGGGGTCGAGCTTCGCCTCGCCCTCCTTGAGGAGCTTGCCGCGGTTCACCACGAGCCCCTTCGTGGGGTAGGGGACCCAGGTCTGGTGGTGCTCGGCGAGGTTCTTGTCGGTCATCAGGATGACCGGGACCTGGAACATCTCGGCGAGGTTCAGGGCCTCGTGGGCGGCGTAGAAGCACTCCGCGGCGTCGCCGGGGGCGATCACAAAGCGCGGGAACTCGTCCTGGCTGGCGTGCAGGATGAAGCGGAGGTCGCCCTGGCCCGACCACGTCGGCAGGCCGGTGGCGGGGCCGGCGCGCTGCACGTCCACATAGACCATCGGCACCTCGCAGATGGCGGCCAGCCCCAGGCCCTCGACCATGAGGGAGAAGCCGCCGCCCGAGGTGCCGCAGGCGGCCCGCAGCCCCTGGTAGTTGGCGCCGATGGCCATGAGCCCCGCCGCGAGCTCGTCCTCGGTCTGCTTGGCGATGACGCCGTAGGGCTCGCCGTGCTGGATGAGGGTCTGGAGGATAGCGGTCGCCGGGGTCATCGGGTAGGCGGAGTACCACTTGAGGCCGCCCTGGATGAAGCCGAGCGCCGTGGACTGGTTGCCGGTGATGAGCATGCGCTTGGGGGCGTCCTTGTGCTCGGCGACCTGGCGCTTCACCTTGTCGGCGTGGTCCTTGGCGACGAGGTCGTAGCCGCTGCGGGCGGCCTTGACGTTCATCTCCATGACGTCGCCCCCCTTCTTGCCGAAGATGTCCGCGAGCCCCTCCTCGATGTAGTGGAAGGGGTAGCCGAGGAAGGAGAGCATGGCACCCACCGCGACGGTGTTCTTGGTGATGGCGCCGCCCGCCGCCTCGGAGAGCTTCTTCAAGGGGATGTTGAGGAAGATGACGCCGCGCTTCTGGTGCAGGGCGAAGGCGGGGTCGTCCGCCTGCACCTCGTCGCCGTCGTACACCACGACGCCGCCCTTCACGACGTCCTTGATGTGGAGCTCGATGGTCTCCTTGTTGAGGGCCACCAGGACCTGCAGCTCGGGGTAATAGGAGACGATGGGCTCGTCGGAGGCCGTCACGTGGATGGCGTTGTGGCCGCCGCGGATGAGGCTGGGGTACTCGATGTTGGTGTAGACCCACAGCCCGCCGTGGGTGAAGCACTTGGCGAGGAGCTCGCCGCTCGACATGATGCCGAAGCCGGCCTCGCCGCCAATCATCGCAGAGACGCGTCCCATGGGGTCCACCTAGGTGGCGCGGCCATGGACTTCGCTATGAAAAGGTTGGCAAACCGGGCTTGACCGGTTCGGGCCGTCCCGGCCTGGTCCAGGGGGGCTGCGCGGGACCTGGC